>CAZHSA010000070.1:0-13481 GCA_964535135.1 uncultured Kordia sp. | reverse complement strand
CCAATTGACCAATAATTTTGATAGAATCTTTCATAGACAACTTAGAACCATCTGCGTGAATCCAACGTTTTAAAGGCTGCTCGCACATCATTGCTCTAGCGTTGTCCAATCCGAAATGAATTCGCATGCGCATAAAAATTTCGACATCAAACAACCATTTGGTAATAAACTTCTTGTCAAACGCTAAGTGAATCACATCTCTATGAAAAATCTTTGCGCCGCATTGGGTATCTTTAAAATTCATGGACAAAATGGTTCGTATAATCAAATTAATCGTCATACTGATCACTTTACGCGCAGATTCTTTCGTAATATTTGCGCCCATTCGGCTAATTCTTGAACCGCTAACAATCTTAAAATCCGAATTTTCAATCGTAGAAACCAAGTCGTCAAAATCAGCCAAGTCAGTAGACAAATCGGCATCCAAAAAGCCAATATAATCTAGATCTTCTTGTGCTGCCATGTACAACATTCCAAGTCGAACAGCTTCGGCTTTTCCACCATTTTTTTCACAATCGTACACGGTAATAAAATCTTCTCTACCTTTCTGTAAATTGTGCAAAACGTCTAACGTAGCATCTTTGCTTCCGTCATTCACAAAACACAAATGATAGCCAGAATTACGATCTACAAAATCTGTAAATTCTTTACTTAACAAACGTTCGGCTTCGTTATAACAAGGAATCACAACACCGACACAACGTTGTTGAATCATCACGGTTTCTGTAGACGTTGAGGTTGTATTTTCAGGCACGCCGATCAATCGTTTTACACGAGCACATACTTCATTTAAGCTTAGAGGTTTCTTCATATAATCGTTTACACCTAAATCAAAACCTCTAGTAATCATAGCATCATCGGTATTTCCAGATAATATCATTACAGGTGTATCATCTTTTCGAACACTGCGAATATGTTGTACAATTTCCATTCCCGAAACGGTTGGCATATTCATATCTACAATCACCAAATCTGGCTGAAACGCATCGTACAATTCTGCAGCTTTTAATGCATTTGTTTCTGTCAATACTTGGTATCCTAATTCCTGCAATCTGCTTTCTAAAGGAATCAATACTAATTTCTGATCGTCAATAGCTAATATTTTCATTATGCTGTATTTTTTAAGGATTCATATTCTTGTGTAATACTCGTTCGTATGTATTGTTTTCCGAACGACTTACAGGTCAAAAGTAGTTGGGATTCGCCGACGATTTTGCTCAAAACACCTTAAACGAACCTATCCTTAGACGAAATGCAATTTCCTTTAGTCCAATTAAAAATTGTGCCGTTTATCTTTACAATAATGAAATTCAATAGTAAAAGCGTCATTCTGAACTTGATTCAGAATCACATAAAAAAAGCTAGTCAATTACGATGAGAAACCGAATCAAGTTCGGTTTGACGAGATTTTGATATTTTACTAAACGTAAAAACATCATATATAAAGATGAAAAAAACGACGAACAAACTCTTACTAATAGCATTACTTCTTGGAGTGGTGTTTCACGGTACGTCTATTTTTTTCACGCTCGAAACTACGTATGATGCGTTAATCCATTTATTCTTTGCCGATCATTACGCCAACAGTTGGTTTGAACCTTGGAACTACAAATGGTATACAGGATTTACTGTAATGAGTTATCCGCCGTTAGTGCATCAATCTATTGGCGCGTTGTCGTTTATTGGCGGACTCAAATTTGGATTATTCACCGTAGCAATTATTGCCATCATATTATTTATTACGGGCGTATATCGCTTTTCGTTGCTCATGACAGGCACAAAAAAAGTAGCGGGTTATGCAGCAATTTTAGCCGTTTTCTCGTCTTCTTTTGTGGAAACCTTGCACATTTTTGGGCAATTGCCAAGTATTGTGGGAATTTCGGTTTTAATGCATGCCTTGCCAGCCATTTATCTTTGGTTAAAAACAGGCAAATACAAATACTTTATAACCTCGCTTTCGCTGATTGCAGTGACAGTAACTTCGCATCATGTAACGCCTATTTTCGGAATGGTGTTCTTTATTTTTCCGTTGATCGGAATGGTGATTATGGATGCTTCGCGCGAACGTGTCAATAGCATGAAAGAAGTCACGTTTCACGTCTTTTGGAAGACTTTTTGGAAACTTTTCAAGCGCATTATTAGTTTTGGAATGTGTTCTTTGGTGATCATTGTCGGATGTATTCTACCGTACTGGATCAACTCGAAAAACAACCCAATTACACAAGTGCCAATTCCACACGGTTCGCGTGATCATTTCCTGGAAATTACGTCGTCCGGACTGGTATTTTTCTTAATTCCGTGGGGAATATTACTCTTTGTATTACCATACATTTTCTATAGATATTACAGCAAACGCTATTTATTTTTTGGTTTGTCAATCACCTTATTATTTGTGTTAGGAACAGGCGGAACAACGCCAATTCCACGGTTGATTTTGGGAGAAACAGCATTCAATATTCTTACCTTGGACAGATTTACCTTGTGGGCTTCCATCATGTCGTTGCCGCTTTTTGGGGAATTTGCCTATCGTTTTGCAGAAGCAGATTTAAAAACCTATTTCCAAGAAAAATTTGGTGCCATATATCATCGAATCATTGGTGGCGGATTGGCAACGTTGTTTGTATTCATGACCATTTTTACAATGAGTTTAGGCTATTTCCGTCCATCGCAACCGCAAAAAATTAACATGCTGCCAATCGTAAATTTTCTCAACCAAGATCAACACGATCAATGGCGTTATTTAACCTTAGGTTTTGGCGATCAAATGGCTTGGTTATCTGCACAAACGAGCGCGTTAACCGTTGATGGAAACTATCATTCTGCACGTCGTTTGCCTGAATTGACCACACGACCAATAGAACGTTTGGAAAACTCAAAATTCAAAGGCGTTGCGGGCATTGGTTCGTTACAACAATTTCTAACAACACCCGAAAAATATAACCTAAAATACATTTTCTCCAATGACAAATTCTACGATCCAATTCTCTATTTCTGTGGTTGGCAGCGTTTGTCACCGTTGGAAAACGGCATCATGGTTTGGGAAAAACTGAACGTTCCGCCGTTGTCTTCTATTCTGCCTAAAGATGAAGTTGCTATGTGGCAAAAACTGTCGTGGGGAATCATTCCGTTCTTAACTGTTATTTTGGCGCTTTTATTCAACATACAACCTATATTTCTGAGATACATTCAGCGAAAGCGAACAGATGCACAAGAATATGTACAATATGAAAAAAGGTACACAAAATTTTCAAGCAAACTTGTCCGTATCAATCATATTTGGGCCGTTATTTTGATTGGAATTTTAGCATTTGGAACCTATCAATTCTATATCAAAAATGATGCACAACGTTCGCCTAAAAATGTGGTAAAAGCCTATTACGATGCGCTCGATTTTAAACAATTTGAAACCGCACATAGTTATATCAATCCAAAAAATAACTTGACAATTGCGCAGTACATGCTCGAAACTTCGTCAACGGATGGTTTGTTAAGTTCGTACGCTAAACTTGATGCGATAGAAATCAACGTGACAACGGAAACCGATAGTTTGGCAATGTTAAAAGTGCTCACAAAGTGGATTACACCGTTGGAAAAAATTGACAAAACCGATTACAAAACGGTTGTAAAAATTGATGGAAAATGGTTTTTAGAAGCAGAAAAAGTAACTGCCGATTTGCCGCCAGATCAATTATTTTCCAATAACAAAACGGCGTATTTCAATCACGGAAGAAGACGTATTACGACCGAACAAACCTATCATGAAGATGTGTTGAAGCAACCTGTTTTGGAGATCATTACGGCAAAATTAGTGAAACGAAATGGGCATTATGCCATTGTGGGCGAAGTGCAAAATATTGACAATGTGCCTGCGGATGTGGTGCTAAAAGGAACGCTGTACAATGATAAAAATGTGGCATTAGCAACGTACAACGCAAAATACCACATGAAGCACAAATTAATGCCGAAAGAAGTGACGTCGTTCCGAATCAATTTTGAAGGAATTGCGTGGTCCAAAACGCAAGATTCCATTCCTAAAACCTTCAATCCGGACGAGTTTACGCCTGTGGAATTTACGGATGCACCAACCAAATTCAACTTGCAAGCGGCAGGAAACGTTGCTGGTTCCGATTTGTATAAAAGCATGGTGTTGAGCAAACTTCAAATAAATCAAAAAACCATCAATGGAAATCTGTTCAACAGTGGTTTGCAAGAAATTACAGTTCCGCAATTGTTGGTTTCGTATTACGATGAAAACAAAGAACTTTTGTGGGTTGATCATCAGTTTTTAGATCAAGGAATTCGCCAACAACGGCAACAAGCGTTTCAGTATCGCATCTTGCAAAAAGATACCATTCAAACCATCAGCACCGACATGAACAACTGCTTTGTCAACGGTTTGCCAAATGCGGATATTTCCCATAAAATCATCCCCAATAGAAAACATAAAAATCAATTACAAGCTATTGAGCATTCAGTATACAACTATGTAAAAATTGAACTCAATACATATATAGGAAATCCAAAATGATGAAATATACCTACTTTTTATACTGTTTTATACTATGTGCGTCAAGCGCGAATGGACTCGGAGCAACCACAACCGAAACGATTCAACTTGAAACGACGCAACAAGAATTTACGGCTGGCGAAACCGTAGTATTGACATTTTCAGGAACGCAAGATGCGTCTATACAATTATACTGCAGTAACAGTTACGGAAGCACTTTGATCAGTCCGAAAGTGCAAAACGCGCAATTGCACTTCACAATTCCGACACATATTACCCACAAAATCGGAGTCGTCAATTGGAAATTAGTAAACAGAAAAAATGACCTATCAGGAACTTTCAAAATCATTCCACAACCCAATCCTGTATCGTTGGAAACCTATGTTGGTCCGCCAAGTATTGCAGCGGGCGAAACCGATTATACGATGTTAGTTGTGATTCCTACCGATGCGTTGGACAATCCTGTAAAGGCAAAAACAGCAGTGACGATAAAGCATCAATTTTTAGCCGATCAACAACAAGAAACGGTTGAAACCAACAACTTCATTGCCTATCAAAATATCTATTCGCCCAACGAAAAAGGCAGAATGTTACTCGCCACAGAATGTTTGGGACGCAATTCCAAAGAATTCACA
The DNA here is from genome assembly GCA_964535135.1 of uncultured Kordia sp. Taxonomy (GTDB): domain Bacteria; phylum Bacteroidota; class Bacteroidia; order Flavobacteriales; family Flavobacteriaceae; genus Kordia. Next base: position 8,339 of record CAZHSA010000070.1, on the reverse strand, counting down.
GTAGAAATTATGCCTGCAATTTCGACTGATTTTGAAATTTTTGCCCAAAGAGTTCACGAATATGCAGACGGAAATCAAATCACAAGCTTTACAACGTCAACCTTAAAAGACAAAAACGCCAATGTGGTCAGCGATGGCACTTACGTGGAATTTATCATTACAAACGCCAACGGAAGCTTGCTAAAAACTGCAGGAATGACGATTGATGGTGTTGCTACGGCAAAAATGTTGCATCCAGATCACGCAGAAACTTGGAACATTCAAGCGTTTGTCGCAGGAATTTCTGAAAGTAACACGATCTCGCTCACCTACAAAAAAGTGATTGAAGATTTTACGGTTTCGTTCTCGGAAAACAACAGAATTATTGAAGTTGGTTCGTTGCGAAGTTTTATGAATCAACTCATTCCAGACGGTTTGCAAGTAACGTTACAGGTTTCTCAACATGGAAACATACTTAAAACCTTCCGAAAAGAATCACGAGACGGTTTAGTCAATTTTGAATTAAATCCGAACATTTTCAGCAATGGAAATTACGATTTCGAAATCACAACCGCAGGCATTACAAAAACAATTCAAACTAAAAAATTATGGTAACAGCAGACAAAAATATCATCCGTAGTTTTTTGGTGTTCACGTATGTTTTCATCATTTCTATACTTATTTTCTTGATCAGTAGCGCGTTTACCTATCTCAATACAGGCGCAGACAGAAGCAAAATGTTGCACACAGAAGTGAAAAAAGCAGCTGTGTATTTACCAAAAATGAATTGGGCAAATGACGGCAATGAAGGCAGAAAACTGGACACTCAAACCTTGGCAAAAATTGAAAGTGATTATTTGAACGCTTGGTATGTAAAACAGGTAGCCTACAAAACCAACTTAACTACAGGAATTGACGATTACTATACGGAAAGTGCGCGTAAAAACTTGATGGATTTTGTGAAGGAAAATAAGCAACAAAACATTTCAGTAAACGCCACAACATTGTCGCATCAACCCAATATTGAATTCTTTAGTGAAGACGGACAACTCATTGTGCTGAAAGATGAAAATGTAGTCGAATACAAGCAAGTGTACAAAGATGGAACGTTTGTCATGGAAACCACAGAAATGGCAACATATAAAGCTATTTTACTCTTGGAAGATGGTTTTTGGCGCGTGCGTCATTTGGTCAAGGAAAGTGTACAAACGATTCAAGAAATTTCAAAAACAAAAATCGTTGATAGTTTGAGCATGAAAGGCATCAATTACTATCCGCAAGCGACGCCTTGGGACATGTTTGGCGATCAATTTGACATCGAAATCATTAAAAAAGACTTTGATATTATGAAAAATGCAGGTTTCAATACGATCCGAATTTTTATTCAATACGAAGACTTTGGCAAAGCGAATGTACACTCCGAAAAGCTTCAAAAACTACAGCAAGTGTTAGATGCTGCCGAAAGCAAACAACTCAAAGCGGTGGTGACACTTTTCGATTTCTACGGAAATTACGAAATCTTAGATTGGACACTAACACAACGCCATGCGGAAACCATTATCACTCGATTTAAAAACCATGAAGCAATCCTAGCGTGGGATGTAAAAAACGAACCAAATTTGGACTTTGAAACGCGCGGAAAACAAAATGTCATTGCGTGGCTAGACAATATGATTTCCTTAGTAAAATCTATTGATGAAAACCATTTGATCACCATTGGCTGGTCGAATACGGAAAGTGCACACGAATTACAAAATAGAGTAGATTTCGTTTCTTTTCACTATTATGACGCTGCTGCAGATTTTACGCAGGAGTATGCCAATTTAAAATCAAAAATCATAGACAAACCTATTGTTTTGGGAGAATTTGGACAATCTTCCTACGGCGGATTTTGGAAACCATTTGCAGGATCGGAGAAAAAACAAGCCAACTATTACAAAAAAATGAAAGAAACGCTTAAAGCAGAAAACATTTCCTACTTAGCTTGGACCTTATATGATTTTGAAGACATTCCAAGTTCGGTTGTCGGCAATCGTCCATGGCGTACCAATCCGCAGAAAAGGTTTGGTATTTTGGATAAAGATGGGGAAAAGAAATTGGCGTTTGAGTTTGTAGCAGATTAATGTTTCAATTTTAAAAAAATAGTTCACGCAACAGTAAGAACAATTTAAAATTCAGCACTCAACTTTCGACTGCGCTCAATATCTGTGCAGAGTGACAGAAGCGTAAAAAATTCGTGGTATAAAAGAGAAAAGACTTTTAGAGTCAAGAGCTAAGATAATTTTGAAAAAACAAAAAAATTCGTGAATTCGTGGTAAAACAGCAAGAGTAGTTCACGCAACAGTGAGAACTATTTAAAATTTAGCATTCAACATTCAACATTAAAAAAGTCCAAAAGCAAAGCGATCTACATTCCTAGTTTCGACACACATCTTTCAAATAACGCTCCAATTGTATTTGAAACAATGTGCCTTCCAACAAGTCGGAAATAGAACCCAATTCCTTTTCAGAAACAGCCAAATCTACATTGGCAGCAGGCGTTTTTAGCAAAATAGAGCGACACTTATTATTGGCTTTGCAATCTTTACAACACCCACGATTCGCCGCTTGTTGAACCAACTTTGCAAAGTTTTCTAGCTGTGAAAGTGTCAAATAAAAACCTGTATCTCGGAAAATAACCTGAAATTGATCACGTTTATTCTTTGCCAAATCCTGCTTCCATTGAAAAGCAATTCCAAAATCGTTGTGGTAAATACGGTGTATATCGCTCATGATTTTTCGTTTAGAGAAATCAAATATACAAATTATTTATATTTAGTCTAAATAAATAATCAAGATTCTTCTGATTGCTTTTTAATGTCTTCGGTCAAGTCCAAATTACGCAACGATTTGTTGAAAAACCCTGTTGCAACTACGGTAATTAACGTCATAATTCCACCAAAAACAACTGCGGGAACTACGCCCATTAATTTTGCAGTGGCACCACTTTCAAAAGCTCCTAATTCATTGGACGAACCTACAAAAATAGAGTTTACAGAAGCCACACGACCGCGCATTTCATCAGGCGTACGTAGTTGTAAAATAGTTTGACGAATAACCATAGAAACACCATCTGCCAAACCACTCACAAATAATACTAATAACGACAACCAAAATGACGTAGAAATACCAAAAACAATGATACACAAACCGAAAACGAAAATAGACGCCAGTAATTTTTTTCCAGCGTTTTGGGTGACAGGAATGTATGCCGTAACCAACATAGTGATTAAGGCGCCTACGGAAGTTGCAGCACTTAAAATTCCGAAACCTAATGCGCCAACATTCAAAATACTTTTGGCAAAAATAGGCAATAACGCAACAGCTCCACCAAGTAAAACTGCAATCATATCTAAGGTTAAAGCGCCCAAAATTACTTTTTCATTTTTTACAAAAGTGATTCCTTCCTTGAGACTTTTCCAAATATTTTCTCCAATTTTAGGGTTCATGATTGGTTTCTTAGGAATCAACAATAAGAGAAATAATGAGGTAATGACCATGGCAAACACAATTCCTAAAGACATTTGTTCGCCAAACCAATAAATAGCCAATCCGCCAAAGGCTTTTCCCAAAATTCCAGAAGCTTGCCATGTAGAACTGCTCCAAGTGGCTGCATTTGGATATATTTTTTTAGGAACGATCAATGCCACTAACGAAAAGATGGTTGGACCGAAAAAAGAGCGTAAAATTCCACCAAAAAAGATAAACGCATAAATGCTATACAATACAGGTTCTAGCTTCCATTTGCCCGTAATTTGTGGCGTGGCAATGAGAAACAAACCCAAACTCATCAAAGAAAAAAGCGTGATACAAATTGCCAATAAGTTTCGTTTTTCGCGCTGATCTACAATGTGTCCTGCAAACAAAGCCATTCCAACGGCGGGAATTACTTCCATCAATCCGACCAAACCAAGCGACCACGGATCGTCGTCAGTAATTTCACTGATAATCCAAATGATGATGATAAACTGCATGGACCAGCCAAAAACCAAAAAGAATCGCACCAATAAGAAGATGTTGAATTCTTTGAATCGTAAGGCTGCGTAAGGATCTTGTTTTTGCATGAATTATTTATTCAGAATTCAATTTGAATGCTACTCGTCTGTTTTTCTTTCGTTGTGCTTCCGTATCATTTGGAACAATTGGTTTTGAACTTCCAAAGCCAAACCATTGAATTCTAGAGGTATCTAATCCTTTTGAAATTAAATAATCAGAAACTGCTTTTGCACGCTGTAAAGATAATTCTTTATTTCTTCTTACGCTTCCAATATTGTCTGTATGTCCGTAGATTTCAATGCTAAGCGAAGGTCTTTTTTCTAAATAATTATACAATTCATCCAACTCTTTTACAGAAGTCGGGACTAAAATTGCGCTGTCAAATTCGAAAAGTACATTTGTAAACGTGTGTACTTTTTTTTCTTGAATAACCGTTTTTACTGTTGCTTTTTCTTTGGGTTTTTCTTTTTCTTTCGGAAGAATAACTTCACTATCTGCGGCAGCAACAGAAACATCATCAATATAGTAATACGCAAACTCGTATTCTTGAGCGCGTTGCATTTGGATTAGATTGGTTTTTCGGTTAGAATTAAAGTTTCCAATAGAAAAATAATTCTCAAAACCAGCTGCTTTGTATGTGAATGAAATTTTTGTCCAACCTAATTTTTCTCGATAGAAACGTTCGCGATCAACTTCAACTTTTATAAATTTTTTATCGGTGGCTTTTTTAGGTTTGATTTGTTTCTCACAATGTTTAACATGAAAACACTTTTTGAGTTTTTCTTCTGTAAATAAAATATCTATATCAGTCGTAGCTTTTGTAGATAATTCTGCCAAACTCACATAAAACGTAACCGTATATTCTTTGCCTTTTTCAAGTGTTTTTTTTAGTGTTCCTTGCACATATTCTCTGTAATTTCTTTCTGTATATACATAAATACCTGCAAGTGCAGTTCCTGATCTCGGTTTCTGATATCCGTTATAGTGATTATAACTTTTTTGACTTTTATAATTAAAATAATCCGTAGTACTAATATTTGGCGTACTCCAATTGATAATAGTATTGTTGAGCTGTCCTGTCGTTCGTTCACAATGCAAACAGTCTTCAAAACTTGGATTTAGTACTAAATTCTGGGAAAAAAGTAGGGAAGAACATAGAAACGCAAGAAATTGAAAGGTTGTTTTCATTTCAACTAAACGATTTTACGATCAATTTATTACCTAAGATTTGTATTGAAAACAATCTATCACAAAAACCAAAGCGTTTTGAAGTTTACTTCTTCATAAAACTAATCGCGGTTCCGCCACCAGCAGCCAATTGCAATTTTAGATTGGTTTCAGAAGTTACGTCCATCGTTTCAATCACAATTGCGGTTGGATTGTCGTTCCAATGCGCGTCTTTTCCATCTTTGTAAATAGTCGCAGTATAGCTTGTATTTGGTGCTAAGAAGTCCAAAGAAACGTCTAAGTTTCGCGCGTTTTCATCCGTAATACTTCCCAAAAACCAATTGCCAGTGTTGCGTTCTTCACGAGCAATTGTGACAAAATCACCAACTTCTCCATTGAGGACTTTGGTTTGTTTCCAATCTACACCAACATCGCGAATAAATTGCAAGGCTGGATTTCCTTCGTAATGTTCTATCAAATCCGCCGCCATTTGAATAGGACTGTAAATGACAACGTATAATGCCAATTGTTGTGCAATCGTCGTATTGACTTGATTTTCGTCTTTATACGGTGTGAGTTTGATGTTGAAAATTCCAGGTGTATAATCAATTGGACCAGCCAACATTCTAGTAAACGCTACAATTGGCAAATGTTCTGGTGGATTTCCGCCATCGGCTGCCCACGCATTAAACTCTTGACCTCGTAATCCTTCGCGGGAAATGATATTCGGATACGTTCTGCGCAAACCTGTAGCTTTGATCGGTTCGTGCGCGTTTACGGCAACTTCGTATTCCGCTGCTTTAATTGCTGCATTATTGTAATGATTCACCATCCATTGTCCGTGATGATATTCACCTTTCGGGATAATTTTCCCAACGTATCCTGATTTTACTGAGTGAATTCCCAAATCTTTCATCAATTGATACGCTTTGTCCAGTTGTTTGTTGTAGGTCCCAATTGCTGCCGACGTTTCATGATGCATAATGATTTCCACACCTTTTTCGTTGGCATAACGTACGACTTCTTGCAAATCGTAATCGTCATACGGTGTAATAAAATCAAAAACGCCTTCGCGGTCTTCAAAACCAATCCAATGTTCCCAACCTGTATTCCAACCTTCAACCAATACGCCTTTGATGTTGTTTTTAGCAGAAAAATCTATAAAAGCTTTCGCGTTTTCGGTAGTCGCGCCGTGTTTTCCTGCGGCTTTGTCCCAAGACGATTTCCCTAAGTGCATTTCCCACCAAATTCCTGTATATTTCATCGGTGTAAACCAAGAAACATCGTCTAATTTTGAAGGTTCGTTGAGGTTGACAATCAGTTTAGAATCTATCAATTCCGTAGCTTTTTCTGCAATTTGAATTGTACGCCAAGGCGTTGTAAAAGGTGTACTGCGTTTTACTTTATAATCTACACGTCTAGAACCAACCAATCCGCTTTGAAGCGTTAAATTTTCAGTGTCTATTTTTAAAGTCATACCTGAATAATCAATCAGTGCAGCTTCATGAATGCTGATGTGCAAACCAGTTTCTGTACGCATCGTAACTGGCGTATTGACCGCATTTTCAGGAATATAGGTTTGTGCCAAACTTCCATGATTGGCTTTGCTCAACGCGTCAATTTTAGAAACCTTTGAAGTCGTATATAAATGTTCGTAAATGTCCCAATCGCCTGGAATCCACCAAGCAGTGTGATCGCCTGTGAGTTGAAACTGCGTATTTTCATTTGTAATCAACACCTCGTTTAAGTTTTCTTGTTTTGGAAACTCGTAGCGAAAACCAATTCCGTCATCATACACTTTAAAAACAATAGTTAATTTTCGCTGTAGCGAATCTTTCTCTTGCAATTCAATTGTGAGTTCGTTGTAGTGATTGCGTACGTTTTCCTGTTCGCCCCAAGGCATATTCCAAGTTTCATCAGCCGAATTCGTAGTCGTTTTTACAATTTTAAAATTATCATGAAGCGAAGGCAGATTTTTCAAGTCAAAACCCAATGCAGAAGAATCAATTACAGTTGTCGTTTTGTGTAAAATTTTGTAATGAGCAGTTCCGTCTTTCGACAAGAAAAAATCAACGTGTAAATTTTTATCTGGCGAAGAAATGGTAGCTGTTTTCACTTCTTTCGCACATGAATACAAACATACAATTCCAACAAGTAGGAACGTTTTCAAGAAGGTTTTCATAGTACAAACGATTGATTAGTTTTTTAAAAGTACAGTTTTCCATACAAAAAAAAGTACGCAACCGTTTTCGTGTTGATAAGTTGTTTTTTGATAGAACCAAGATGTTTAGAGTCTAGAATCTTGACTTTATTGATGAGATGTTCAATCAAGTTCAGCATGAAAGTGCGATCTAACAGCAGTAAATCATCAAATCAACACATTTTCAAATCTTCAAATTAAACTACCGAATATCGCGCAATCGCAATTGTAATTTGGTTTCACCGTTCCATGTATTTTCATCAATAGAGAAGACGGCGTCAAATGGTTTTTTGGCTTTTACTTTTTCAAGTTTATCGCCCAAATTGAATCCGATGCCATCAATTCGTGGCGATTTTCGTTGTACAGCTGTCAATTTAATATGTGTTTTTTCGGAACCGACACATTTTGCCCAACCGGTGTCTTGCAAGTGTGTACTCATAAAAATTGGACTCATATTTTTTGGTCCAAATGGCGCAAATTGTTTTAGAATTCGGTAGAATTTGGGTGTGATTTCTTGAAGTTTAATTTCTTTATCGATCAAGATTTCGGGCGTGAGTAAATTTTTATCAATCGTATTTTTAACCACTTCTTCAAACGCATCTTTAAACGCTTGATAGTTTTCTTCTTTCAACGTTAATCCTGCCGCATATTTGTGTCCGCCAAACTGAATGATGTGTTCTTTGCATTGTTCCAACGCATTGTACACATCAAAACCTTTGACTGATCGGGCAGAAGCAGCCAATTTGTCACCACTTTTTGTGAATACTAATGTTGGTCTGTAATAGGTTTCTATCAAGCGCGAAGCCACAATTCCGATGACACCTTTGTGCCAATTTTCATCGTATACAACAGTGGTAAAGCGTTCTTGCTCTTTTAATTTTTCTATTTGTTGGAAGGCTTCTTGCGTAATTTCTTGATCGAGCGTGCGCCGTTCCGAATTGAACGTTTCAATGGACGC
>CAZHSA010000069.1:0-13839 GCA_964535135.1 uncultured Kordia sp. | reverse complement strand
ATTTATGGATGAATGATTACTTTGAGAAAGAACTCAACATTCCTGTTTACCGAAAACCACAAGAATTTACCTTTAACGATACTTCATTTTTTATTGGTCACGGAGACGGATTAGGTCCTGGTGACAAAGGTTACAAACGCATGAAAAAGGTGTTTACAAACCAATTTTTTCAATGGTGTTTTCGTTGGTTACATCCTGATTTGGGCGTTCGTTTGGGACAATACATGTCTGTAAAAAACAAACTGATTTCTGGTGATGAAGATGCTAAATTTTTAGGGGAAGAAAACGAATGGTTGATACAATATTGCAAGCGAAAACTAGCAACGAAACACTACGACTATTTTGTATTCGGGCATCGTCATTTACCTTTAGAAATTGACCTCAACGAGAAAAGTCGCTACGTAAACTTAGGCGATTGGATTCAATATTATACCTACGGAGTATTTGACGGGAAAACGCTGTCTTTGGAAAAATTTGAACCAAAGGAGTAGTTTTTTTCAGGTAGTAGGTATTTGGTGTTGGGCATTAGTCAAGTTTTAAGAACCACTAGAAATTCTAGCTTACATACTATTTTTACTCTTTCATACTTCTAAAAATCCAAAGCCATGAATTTTCTAAGAAGTCTAAGAGCGAAGCGTGTCTAACATTCTAACACTCTTCCCTGCAACAATGGCTTCAAAATGTTCCAAATACATATCGGTAATGCGTTCCATTGGAAAGGCAGTAGCAGCTTTGTAATTCGTTTTTCCCAACGAAATTCTGTAAGCATCATTGGTTACAATCGCTTCAATGGCATTTGCCAAACTAGCAACACTTGTAGGTTCAAAAAATTCACCTCTGTAGCCTTCATCTTTTACCAACAACGCTAAATCGCCCAAATCTGGCATCACAACTGCTTTTCCATAACTTCCTGCTTGGTGCAATACGCCCGAACTTCCTGTAGTGGATGTATACGGAAACACCACAACAGCACTTTCATTAAATAACGGCGCAACATCTTCTTCTTCCACATATCCTGTAAAAGTGAGTTGTGAAACATGTTTATATTGTTCTTGCACCTGAGCTAAATATCCAGGAACATTTGGGTTGTCAGTTCCTGCAATAACGATTTCTAAATTGAGTCCGGAAGATTTGCGCACCTGTTCTACTGCTTCAATCATTTTTTCTACTTTTTTGTACGTACCAAACTTTCCAAACGTCATTATTTTTAATGGACCATCTGGCAAATCAAATGTTGGTTTCTCCGCTATTTCAAATGTCCCGTGAGGAATCAACGTTACATTGTCGGCTAAATATTTTGCTTCTAATATCGCTACATATTTTTCCATGGTGACCGCAACAGTGTCTGCTTTTAATAATAATTTTGTCAAACTGGTTCCGATGAAATTATATACTTTTTGCAAGAGTTTGTTGGAGGTAAATCCTGCACTTTTTAAATCGACTTCTTCCAAAATGTTATGAAGCAATACAATGTTTGGAATGTTTTTTAAAGAGCAAATCCAAGGAAGCATTAAGCCCAACGCTGCCGCTACTTTTTTGTCGCCAAACTTCATAAACTGCAAATTGAATAATACTGCATCTGGTTTTGTTTGATTGATTGCTTTAGTTACAGAAAAGAGGTTTGTATAACTGTTAAATTTCCAGCACTCTTTCACCGTAATTTTACAACCAGCTTCCGAAAAATTCAAATCTTTTACTGCTGGTGTAGCATCCGTTAGCAAAATGATTTCTGTAATGTTTTCCTTCTGGCGAAAGCTTTTCACTAAGTGATACGCGTATTCGTTTAGCGTGACTTTACTTGGTGGATATGCAGTTACAATTGCTAGTTTCATGATGTATTCATTTTTAATTACAGAACAAATTTGCACTTTCAATACTTGAAAAATAGACGTCTTGTGCTGAAATGCAAAAAAGTTTAGACGAAAGGAAAAAGTGTTTAGATATGGTTTTTTAGAAAGATTCAAGAGTATAGAACCAAGATTCAGGACTTGTTCGAATAGTATTTTTGTTTAGATAAGAATCTATTTCCGTTCAAAGTAGATCTCGATACAAAAAATGTTAGCACATTTTCCACTCGATCAGACGATTTAGCATCATATAAATGTGAGATTCCTGCCTTCATTTCGACTGCGCTCAATGTGACACTCAGGAAATCGAAGATTCAACGAAGTCAATGACAAAATGAGTGTTTTCAAAGTACAATTCGTTTTTCAAAACACTCGCAAGGGCGTATCAAACAAACAGAAAAACGAATGAACAAATTGACAAATCTACAGCGGTGAGAAACCATTTAAAACTTTAAAGAAAAATCTAAGAGCGTTAGCGGTCTCAAAAACATTCGTGAATTCGTGGTTAAAAAAGAATGGAGAAGTTAGTAGTGAGTATTGAGTGTTTTCAAAGTACAATTCGTTTTTCAAAACACTCGCAAAGGCGTATCAAACAAACAGAAAGACGAATGAACAAATTGACAAATCTACAGCGGTGAGAAACCATTTAAAACTTTAAAGAAAAATCTAAGAGCGTTAGCGGTCTCAAAAACATTCGTGAATTCGTGGTTAAAAAAGAATGGAGAAGTTAGTAGTGAGTATTGAGTGTTTTCAAAGTACAATTCGTTTTTCAAAACACTCGTAAGGGCGTATCAAACAAACAGATAAATGAACAAATTGACAAATCTACAGCGGTGAGAAACCATTTAAAATTCAGCATTTACAATAAAAATAGTCTAAAAGCGATAGCGAGTCTAAGAGTGAAGCGATCTATTTTTACTCTGAAAGAAGAAAAAACCCAACTGCACAACCAATAATAAAACCATTGCAAAAATTTGTACATGTACTACTTGTGCTAAGTTTTCGTGGAAGAAGATGATCAATACAATTTGAAGCATTCCTAAGAGTCCTGAAAGTATTACAGGAATGTATTTGTCTAACGATAAGTAATAATAGGCAAAGATATTAGAAAGTGCAAAAATGCCGGTCGCCAATGCATATTTCCATAGTAATGGCGTAATTGCTAGGTAATTTTCACCAAATAAAATCGTGACGATTTGTGTTGGAAATACTACACAACCGATGATAATTATAGTCGCAATTCCTGCAATATACATCACGTATTTTAGTAGAATGGGAACGGTAGATTTTCCTTCCTTTTGCAGTTTTACAACTGTTGGCAAAAGTAACATCACAAACATCCACGCAATGAAATAAACGACACGTCCAATTAACGCGAGCGAAGCATACAATCCTGCATCATAAGACTCAAAATAGTGCTTTACAAGAAGAATATCACTGTTGTTGATCGTAATTTGTGTTAACTCATAAAAAGCCGTGATGATGAAAAAGTTACGCACCAATTTCCCTTGCGATTTTGATAAAACATTCTTACGCTTCCAAGTAATTTTCTTGATATCAAAAGGAATCAATCCGAAGCAAAAAGAAGCTAAAATTCCCAAAGAAATAATCAAAGAAGATTCAATTTTTAAAAAGTATAAAAGTGCTAAAGTAATGACCAGACGACTGATCATTTCTGCCTGATAGGTTATTGAAAGCGATATCAATTGTTGCTTTCCTTGAAAAATACCACGGTTGACACTCATGATAAAGTACAGCGGAATTCCCAACCCAAAAACGACAAACATACTAGAAGAAGACGTTTTAAAAAACACTTGCAATTCGCTTGCAAAAAAGACAATCAAACAACCTAAAACGATTCCTGCGAGTATTGATTTCTTGTACATATTGCTAACAAATGCGTTAAAAACAATTGCTTCAAACAACACTGAAAATTTGGCCGTGACTAATTGAAACGTCATCGCCACAAACGACAAGACTAATAAAAAAGTGACTAGTACTGCCGCATCGGCAAACTTTTCAGGTCCTAAAAACCGTCCCAACAACAAGTTGTATACATAATTTCCGCCGTTTACCAACAACACACTTACCATGAATAAATGTGCTGTGGTAAGGCTACTTTTTATTTTTTTTGCGATTGCGATCATATTATTATTTTAAAAAAAGGTAAGTAGAAGGTATCTCACTTCTCATTTCTAAATACTCACTACTAACTAAGCTACTTGCGAACAGTTAAAGTCTTGATAGATATCTTTGCAACCATTTCCAATTACTGAAAACATTTTGTGGTTTCTAAGCGCAATTGCTGTGAGTGTTTTAATTCCTTCCAAACCATCAGGATCAATTTCGTATACACCATCAATATTTACGACAATATTTTCATGCTGTTCAATCATGTATTCGAAGTGAATGATAAATGATCTTGTTGTGGACGAATTGAGTTGTCCGTTTACTAAAAAAGTTCCGTTTTGTTGTGCAATTTGTAATGCCATTTTTTTATGTTTTTGCGATTAAACTTGCTACAAATATCTCCGAAATGCTACCAAAAAAGCTTCGTTGTCGGTGAGATTCAATTTTCTTACGATGAATGATTGATAGGTTGTGCCTAACTTACAATTGTAAAAAAATCAAGGATTATGCACTCAAAATATATAGCACTTTTATCGTTTTTCTTTAGTTGTTTTTTAAGCTTTTCTCAACAAATGGATAGCGGTTTTTCATTGTTGGAAAACGGAAAGTATGAAGAAGCAACGTTGTTCTTTAAAACAGTTTTAAAAGATTACCCAACCAATAAAACAGCACGCTTGTGTTACGGTCGCGCTGTAGGACTCAATGGCGATGCTGCGGAAGCGAAAAAAATATTTACCAACTTATTGAAAGACTTTCCAACCGATTTTGAAGTACAATTGAACTATGGCGAATCATTATTGTGGAACCAAGAGTTCAATCTCGCGAAAGCGTATTACCAAAAATTAGTCACAAAAAATGCTACGAGTTTCCCTGCGTTGTTAGGTTTTGCCAACACATTATCGAACTTAAAAGAATATGACGAAGCCTTACTATATGTAAACAAAGCTTTGAAAGTGTCTCCTGGAAATCCGAACGCGTTGACGTCTAAAAAGTATATTTATTTAGGACACGCTTACCAAAAACAGCAAGCACAACACTATTTTGAAGCAGAAAATTTATTAAACAAATGTCTGTCGCTTTTCGCGAATGATACAAATGCATTATTGAATTTGGCGAATTTGTATTTGATTAAAGGTGAATTTGACAAAGCAGAAGAAACCTATACAACATTGTTTGAAAACGCCGAAAATGACACAACTACAATCTCGGCATTGAATGGTTTGGCGCTGGTACATCATTTGAAAGGAAAGGAGAAAAAAGCTTTGCAGACGAGTCAGACTGCTTTTAATCGTTTACATACTTCTGTAGAAACAACTGTTGTGCAACAAACCACAGAACGCTACATTCAGGCATTGATTTGGAACAAAAAGTATGCAAAAGCAGCACATTTAATTGATGAAATCATAAAAACACAGCCCAACGAAAACTGGATTTTAGCATTGCGCGCCACCTTAAATGTCTATAAAAGTAACTTTAAGAAAAGCTTGGCAGATTATGATCAGATTTTGGTAAACGATTCCACGTCGTTTGATGGAAACTTAGGAAAAGCCAATGTGTTAAAAGCCTTAGGTCGTTATGACGATGCCATCGCTTCCGCAGAAAAGACGCTGACATTTTACACCAATCAGAAAGATGCAATGAACTTTTTAAAAGAATTAGACACGCAGTTTTCGGCGTTTTATGATGGAAAAGCCTCATATACATTTGACAATGGCGATAACCAAGCCTTTTCGGTGCAAAATACCGTTGAAGTTCCGTTTTCGACACGTTTGAAACTTCTCGGAAATTATACCTACAGAACTACCAATAATACCGTAACGAATAACAAAGCGATGTCGCATGCGGCTTCGGCAGGTTTGGCGTATCAGGTATTTCCAACGCTAACGTTTAAAGCAACTTTGGGAATTACCTCAGCCAATGCAGAAACCAACGACTTTACGCAATTATTAGCAGATGTGTCGTTGAACATCAAACCCTTTAAACTACAAACGTTAGATATTGGATACAAGCGTGAAATACAAAGCTTCAATGCTGATTTATTAGATCGTGAGCTAGTGCAAAACAACTTCTACGCAAATTACAATGTGAGTACCAATTTCAATTGGGGTTGGTTTACACAATATTATTACACAGCACAAAACGATGACAATTCCAGACATTTACTGTTTACGTCGTTGTACTACAATATTTTGAGCAAACCTTCTTTAAAAGTCGGATTGAACTATCAGTACATTACCTTTGAAAATCAAGTACCCAATATTTATTTCAGTCCCAAAAAATTCAACGCTGGCGAAGTGTTTCTCAACCTCATCAAAGATGAAAACGTGACAAAACCCACCGAATGGTTTTATGAGCTCACAGCTGCCACAGGTTTGCAATACATTGAAGATCAAGAAAGCCAAAGCACGTACCGTTTTCAAGGAAAATTGGGCTACAAATTCTCCGATCGTTGCTTAGCAAATATATTTGGAACACGCAGTAATATAGCTTCTGCCACGGCTGCCGGATTTACCTTTACGGAGGTTGGGGTTCGAGTGAAGTGGGTTTTTGGGGAAGCTAAAACTCCATAGACAGGAAAATAGTATTGCTTTAACATGTTGTTTCGTTTATATTTAAAATGTTAAACAATAGCAATACGTTATGGAATATTTAAGTGATATTGAAAAACCTTCCAAAAAGGAACAAATAGCAGCAAAAAAATCATATTCCGCATTAGTAAACACTGTAGAAGAATTACAATCAAAATATCCAGAAATTGAAATAGAAGAAACTTCTGAAAAAGTAAAAATTCCATTTACAAAAGTTGGAAGACACAGAAGAGTTATGTTTGAAGATGTCTTACGTTTTAAGAAAGTTCAAAAGACAACACAAGAACAACTTCTTATTCAAATGATGAAGTCAGACAAAGAAGCTGGATTGTATGATTCATAGTGTTCGTTTTACTGCCGTTTTAGATACCAATATTATATATCCTATTGAAATTAGAGACTTACTTTTTTGGTTCGCTCATTTTGATTTGTTTACCGTTAAATGGAGTCAACATATTTTTCATGAATGGGAAAGCGTAATGAAGCGAAAAAATATATCTTCAACAGAAATTAGTCTTAAATAAGACAAATCTAGATTTAGATGAATATGAGGTTTTGAATAATTTACGAAAGAATGGATTAACAGAATCTGCCGATTATTTACACTCTCTAATTTAAAAGATGCTAATAAAAAGAATTCTTCATTTCCCCTTCTCCATCAACCAATTAAAATTACCGCAAATAGTATATAATTAATTACTTAACAATCAATCTTAGCGTTTTGCATATCTGTATTTTACTTTTCAAAGTACAGAAATAAGCTGTTTGGGAGCAAGAAAACTGAATGCTGACTAATGTCTCTAGTACAAATACCTTAAAACCTAATTTCAATACGCATACTTACTCAGTAACTCTTCTTTAATTTACTACAATTCAGTGAATTATAGTATGGCTTATTATTCTTTTATCAGTATTGATTCTATTTTAGTTCCACTTATAACTTTTAAAATCACATCTTATGAAAAAAAAGAATTTAAAAAACTTGAGCTTAAGCAAAATTTCTATTTCTAATTTACATGCAACAAAAAGAGGCGCTATTGTTTCTTGCTCAGTTGTTGAATGTGGTCAATCAGATACAACAATCACTACAATTCCGCATCCTGCTGAGTCCGGAACTTGTAATACAATGCAACATCCAGGTTGTAGTGATAATACATTGGCTGCTGGTTGTGAGTCTCTAGGATATTGTCCTGATACTTTCTGGTGTCGTACTGTGGCATAATTGTAACTAATCAAAAAGACAAAAAGAATCTCTTCCTTTTGCCTTTCCTTAATCAACCAAAATAAAATTACCATGAAAATTAACTCCACTGAAAAGTGGAATCTTCACATTAAAAACTATGCACTATTTAACAATCAGTTTAAGGGTTTTGTAGGTTTGAGTTTTGCTTTCTATTTTACAGAAATACAATCCAGGACGCAGGTTATTTCGGTTTAGGGGGATTGTGTTTTGACCGTTTTCAGTTCTAACCTTTATAGTATAAACTACCTTGCCTACTTGGTCATAAACAGCTAACTGTGCGTCCTCGGATTGCTTTGCAGTAAATAGGATCTTTGTTTGTGATGTCATCGGATTTGGAATTGCCGAAATGTTTTGTGTGTTTTGTTCTAAAGCAACAACACTTAACGTGCTTTCTGTAGAGAAATATATGTGCGATATGTCTACCGTATGTGTAACGATTTGTCCATTTTCAGAAGTCATGGTAAAGACAATTGTTTTTACGTCTTCTAAAGTAACAGACGCATTTGTCGTTGTAACGAAACCAGAGATTGGAATGTTAAATTCTTGATCCGTATCTGTAAGTGTAATGAGCTTTTTAGGCTGTGCATCCCAATTGCTGATACTTTCTTTTACTAACGCAATTTCCAGTGTTCCAGTTCCGCTTGCAGTAAGATTAAAAGTGTTGTATGCCGTTAAATCTACAGGTTTAAATCTTGGAGTCAATGCTCTATACGCTGCAAAATATGTGTTGGTTGTAGCTTGAAGCAATACGTTTCTTTCTATTGGAAAAACATCGGCATCAAACTGAAATTCATTTGGAGAAACTGCATAGTTTACAACAGTAGTGTTTTCTTGCGAATCATCAACTCCCCAAGGACCATCCGACATAAATAAATCGTCTGGAGTGGCAACGCCATCGCCAATTCTGAATCCGATATCAAATAAGTTTCCTGTCGGCACTTGTAGGTTGGTAATGTAATTTCCATTCAAATCCATCGCTGAACTTGTGGTGCTAAAGTCGCTTGTTTCCGTAGTTCTAAATCCTGCGTCAAAAGTGACGTTTTGCGTAGCGTTTGTATTGATAATTTGCAAATCTAACGCACCATTTTCATAGTTTCCTTTTTTTACAAAAACCGTTGGCGGTGTCGATAAATCATAGCTTGAAATTGGTTTTTGAACATTCAATAAGTCCAAAACTTCAGTTCCCAAAAGATATAAATCATCCAAAGAATTTGACCAGATCTGAAAGTTATAAAAAGTTACATTTTCTTCGTATTTATCTAAATTCCAGTGACTTTCTATACCGAAATTAAGATCACCATTGATTTCTTTCGCCGAAAGGCTTAACACAAATTCTACCGTATTATCTGTATTTTTTATGAGCGATTTGATAAACTGCTGTCCGTTGATGTCAATGGTAGATACCGAAATGAGTTCTGCACCCAACAAACGATCGCAAATATATTTTGTGTGTTCATATACGCCATTTTCTGTTTTTAACGCTAAGATAGAAGCGACTGAGGTTTGGTTTTTTATATAATCTACCGAAAAAATCTCCGTAGCATTGGTAATGTTGATCAAATCTGCAGGCGTAGATTCTATAGCTACATCTTCGTTGATCGTATTGATTGGAATAAAATCTTGTAATTGAAAACCTGTTGCATTCGATTTTGCATAGAAAGCCGATTTTTCTACGATAGGCGCTTTACTTCTATCAAATGTATAGTTCTTTTTTGCGCGATTGTAATTGCGTTTATTAATGGCTTCCGATAAACGTCCGTTACTTTCCAATCCGCCGCCATTAGCACCAGAAGCTTCAGGAGTGATGACTGCACATTGGCCATAACCTGAACATGAAGGATCTTCACAATCAATCAAACCATCGCCATCATCGTCAATTCCGTTATCACAAATTTCTTGTGGTACTGGAGCTGTCGGACAACGTGCGCCATCGTTACTGGCACTCGAAGGACCAAATGCAAACAAGTTAGAATCCATTCCTGTAGTGCCATCCAAGTTTTGCACAGCTTGAATTACATAAATAGTTCCTGTTTGATTGGCAGATACATAAAAACGTCCTGAAAGATCAAAATAAACCGCGCCATACGTATAATTTAGACCTGATAAAACAGGAACTTCACCGAGCAATTGCACTGTACTTGTGGTAGGATCAATCCGATACAATTTATTGGTGCCTTTTTCAACCGTGTATAACATGTTATCTACAGCATTAAAAGCCCAATCGTGAATATTAATATTCTGTGATAAAGTCCCTGTTCCTAAATGTTGTGTATAGGTTTGTGAATTTGGGTCTAAGTCTATTTTATAATAAGTTGTTCCGCCGCCTTTTAAATAATATACGCCAGCGGCACTTACATCACCAACGTATCTGTTAGAAGTTGGCAATTCGTCTACGTAAAAAGTAGTTGTTTGAAAATCTTGCCCAATACGTACAATGCTTTTTGCTGGCGAACTTAACGATCCCCAAATATATCCGTCAATAGGATTGTAAGCTGCTGCATTGATGTTTCCAGGCGTAATGTCTTCGGCTGCTAAGAATGAATTCCCAGAAGCTAGATCAATTGAATACACATCGTTATATTGAAATAAATATGCATCGTAATCGCAATAAAAAGGGAATTGTGCGTTGGCTATCGTTGTAATAAATATGCTTATAATGAGTAGTAATTTCTTCATGATCTTTATGTTTTACATCACAAATCTAGGAAGAGCAGAAACGGAAAAATCCAATCGGCGACGCGATCATGAAAAGTGTAGACGAAATGCAATTTTCTGTTGACTAGCAAATTTCGTCGAATGTAAAAAGTGCGCTGTAAACTTTATATTTGTGTGATATGCAACACAATAAATCGCCCAAAAAAGAGAAAAAACCGTGGCCCACGAAAGCCGCCATGGAGCAAATTTACGAGTTGAATCTTTGGGGAACAAAAACTGATACTGACTTCTATTCTGGAGAAGGTTCGCATGAAGAAACATTGGTACAACCTTATGTAAAAGCAGTACGTTCGTTTTTGTCTTCTTTTGAAAAACCGTTGACTGTCTGCGATTTGGGTTGTGGTGATTTTAATGTGGGAACGAAATTAGTAGCATTCGCCGAAAAGTATATTGCTGTAGACATTGTTGCTGATTTGATCACGCGAAATAGAAAACAGTTTTCTGCGGAAAATGTAACGTTTCAGTGTTTGGATATTGCAAAAGATACTTTACCCAAAGGAGATTGTGCCTTGGTAAGACAAGTATTGCAGCATCTTTCAAACCGTGAAATACAAGACATTATTCAAAAATTAGCCAATTACAAATACATTATACTCACCGAACATGTGCCCAACGAGCGTTTCATCCCAAACATGGATATTATTTCGGGACAAGGCATTCGTCTGAAAAAACAAAGTGGTATTGATGTGTTGGCAGCGCCATTTCATTTTAAAGTAAAAGAAGCAACAGAACTATTGTCCATCAAACCTACAAATGGAAAAGGTGTGATTGTAACTACGTTGTATACGCTTTATTAGATGTTAGACCGCTTTGCTACTAGACTTTCTATATTGTAAATGTTGCATGCTAAATTTTAAATTATTTCTCACACTTGCGTGATCTATTAGCGTTTTTTAGTGCGAATTCACTAATTTTTTATGTGATTTTTGTCATTACTACCTCGTCAAGCTGAACTTAATTCAGTTTCACATAACAGTAAGTAGTTCGTAAAGTTTTTACGCAAGATTAGAAATCTTGCTTGAGTCGTGCAGTAATTCTAAGAGGCAAAGCCGAGTCTAACATCTAACAGCGACGTTTGCGGAGCGATCTAAAATCTAACAGGCGAAGCCGAGTCTAAAAGCAAAGCGATCTAGTATCACAACAGATCCAAACGCTTCATCAATTCTGGTCGTTTGGAACGACTTACAGGAATGACATCTTTTTTGATCAACACGCTATTGTCTTCAATATCAATGATTTTCTTTACGTTGATAAT
The DNA here is from genome assembly GCA_964535135.1 of uncultured Kordia sp. Lineage (GTDB taxonomy): Bacteria > Bacteroidota > Bacteroidia > Flavobacteriales > Flavobacteriaceae > Kordia. Next base: position 2,061 of record CAZHSA010000069.1, on the reverse strand, counting down.
GTACGAACGGTGAATTTTTAAAAATAGTGAATCGGGAAGTTTTTCTTCAATTTTCTTTAAGGTTGAATGTACCGTGTAGTTTTTGTCTTCGGTTTTGATGTGAATGTAATCACCTTTGGCTTCCACCAAATAAATGCTTGGAATGTCAATTTTGATCAAACGGCGATCAATGTTGATGTAGAAGTCATTTTCGTAACTAGTGTCTGTGTTACTTTCTGCAGTTTGGGTAGCTACTACTTGCTGTTTTTTGGCTTTGTTGATGGCAATTTTAAAACGATCTGCTTCTATCGGTTTTAGCAAATAATCTACAATGCATTCGTACTGAAAAGCTTCAATAGCAAACTTCGGATCGGACGTTGTTAATACAATACTTGGCGGATTTTTAAGTGTTTTTACAAAGTCAAACCCTGTAAAATCAGGCATATGAATGTCTAAAAATATCAAATCTACTTCGTTCTCATTCAAGTATTTAATAGCTTGTAGTGCATTTGGAAATTCGCCCACAACTTGCAACGAATCAATTTCATCACACAATGTGCTTATTATTGTTCTTGCTAGTTTTTCATCATCAATAATTATACAATTCATACCTCAAATAGTTTTTATATACGCCGTAATTGTGTTTAATATTTGTTCAAAATCTGCTTCGCCTTGCCTACTTTGTTCACGAAGATTGTGTTCGTACGTATTGGCAAGTTCATAACTTTTTTCAAGTCCCAAAATACTAATTTTATGTTTTATTTTGTGAACATTTTCTTCTAATTTTTTGTAATCTTTTTGGGCTAAACTTTCATAATACTCCTTTTTCTCTTCTGGAAATTCTGTTTTGATCACATCAATTAAGGTTTGACGAATTTTGTCATCGCCACGTGCTAATTGTTCCACATAATTGAGATTCGGTTGTTCCATACGTTACTTTTTTAGCGTAAAATAAAAAGTGGCACCTACGTTTGGCGTTGATTTTATCCAAACAGTACCATGATAAAGTTCAACGATTTTTTTCACAATAGAAAGTCCAATCCCAGAAGATTTATAATTATCTTCTAGTTTTTGAAACGCCACAAAAACTTTATCAAAGTATTTTTCTTCAATTCCTTTGCCATTATCTTTCACATAAAACTCCCAAAAATCAGCTTTCTCAGTGTATCCTATCGTAATTTTGCCTTTAGGCTTGTCGTTAAATTTGATAGCGTTTCGCAGTAAATTTCGAAACAATTCTTCCATACGAAAATTATCCCCTTTGATAATCGGTAATTTTTTAGGAATAGACACTGTAAAGTGATCTGGGATGTCTATGAAATCAAGAATTTGTTCCACAGTTAAGTGCAAATCAACATCATAAAATTCGTGAGCCACTGTGTCAATAGTAGAATATTTTAAAATGCCTTTGACTAGATGATCCATTTTTTCAACATTGTTTCGAATCAGTTTGATGGTTTTTTTGCCATTTTCATCCAACAATTCGTTGTAGTCTTCTTGTAACCACGTTGTGAGCGCATCAATACTTTGCAAAGGCGATTTTAAATCGTGTGAAACTAGGTGCGTATAATTGTTCAATTCTTGATTTTGACGTTCCAAGTTTGCCAATAGTTTGTCGCGCTGCTGATTGATTTGCAATATTTCTTTGGTTTGATTGTCGATCAAATCTACCAAACGCAACGAATCTGATGTGATGTCTTCTTGTGTTTCGCCTTCGGTTAGTTCATAGGATTTTAAGGTATCAATCACGTTTTTCAACTTTTCTATGATCTCTTTTTGTGCTTCAGATTCACTTTGTAGTTGTGCATTTGCTTCAAAAAGCTCTTCCGAACTAATTGCGGTAGCACGTTGCAACATGGCAAATTGTTCGTTGGATGTATTGTACGAACGATTCACCGCATCGAGGAAACGTTCCATTTCAGGATGATTTTGCAATTCCTGAGATACATATTTTCGCAATTGTCGTTTTAAAAGGGGATTCATTTTTTATTCACTTATCAATGTAATCGTCATTGTTTGATTGTGTAATTGGCAGTTTTGTTCGTTTCTAAAAGGTGCAATTTCTCCATATGAGTACAATCC
>CAZHSA010000068.1:11076-13886 GCA_964535135.1 uncultured Kordia sp. | reverse complement strand
GTACACACATTCTTTACCATATTCAATGTTGGTAGCCGTAAAACAAACTTGTCCACTCATTGGTAATGGGAAGGCACGCATTGCTCCAAATCCTCCATCAGACCAACTAAATGTTAAGTAATCATTAGGGTCGATCACATTTCCAGCTGCATCTACCAATTCAATAAATACAATTCCTAAATCACACGGATCACAGTCGTCTCCATTGCTATTGGCTACCGCATCCATGTAAGCTCTTACCAAATCAAGTTCTGCTTGAACTTGCGCTTGTTGTGCACTTACTGCATTCGTCGCTCTTCCTAAAGAAGCTGTTTTTTCTAGTTCTTTTTCTAATGAAACAGCATATTCTTGTACTTGACCTTGTGATGGACATTCTAATACTCTGATAAAGATATCCTCATCACAACAATCTTCAAAATACGTAATTATATATTCACATCCATTCGGATAGGTAATTGTTGCCTGCCAGTTTTCTAATGGAGATGCATAAATAAAGTCTCCTAGAATATTTTCATCCGCAGGCGTATCTAAATTATCCCATGAAATCATAATTCCGCCCGCAGAAGTTATTGGAGTTCCGTCACTGCTTAGGATATGAATTGGCCACTGATCTGCAGTACATACTACTTCTGGGCAGGCTGGGTGTTGCCAATATGGAGAAATGTACGGCTCATCGTTACAACAGTTTGGTACTTCAATAAAGATGTCTTCCAAACAATCAAAATAATCAGTAAGACCAATCCACAATGTCCAATTTCCATCACTTACGTCTATTGGACCTAATTGATAGTTGGTAACATCACCTGTTACATTATCTAGAACAATTTCATTACCATTGCTCACCAATTTTTGTTTCGCCATCCAAGGCAATCCATTGGTTCCTGTTACTGTTACTGATACATTATAGAAGTCATCTGAATAATCTGACGGAGTTCCATTATCGTCACAATCACCTATTACAACCTCAACGTCTAAATCACATGGAGGCGAACATGGTTCTGGTACTGCTACTGAAACTTGGGTAGAACAACTTGGATCACCATCATCGGCAACTAAAAAGTTAAATGTTCCATTGAAGTTTGAAATATTGCCCATGAATATGGTTGAGGTATTCCCGTAACCTCCTGAATCTGCATTTGGTGTGGTAGCATTCCAGAATGTTCCAGCAGAGTTTGTAACTGTTAAGTCAAAAGACCATGTATCATCACTTGGATCAGTAGTTCCTTGATCATAACATACAACATTGGTTACACTAGCAGCAATATCACAACAATCTGGATTGTTGAAAATGTAATCATTATTTTGTCCTGGCGTTGTTTGCGTATCACTTGCATCTTGCGTACCAGTTCCAATATTAAATGTAACATTTACTTGAAAATCATAACCACCTGTTTGAGAAGGAAAATTAGTTGCTGTTACTTCAAAACATACTTGATTTCCAGTAACAACTCCATTTACTAATGTAGCTTCCACATTTCCATTTTGCAAAATCTGTAAAGACGTATTATTAATTGTTCCTGTTTGCCCGTTTAATTGTGGCAAGGTAAATTCTGCACAAACATCAAATGGTAGTGTAACTTCACAAGGATCAAAAGGATCTAATTCAATACTTCCTTGGAAATTTGGACCTCCTTCACACGATTCTGCACAAATATCATCTACATAGGCATAACCAAAATGTCCACCTCGTCCACAATCAGCTGCCATAAATTCTAGATTTATAACGTCACCAATATTTCCAGAAATGTCTAAAACACCACAAGTCCAATCTTGCCACAAAATAGTCGTATAATTACATGGGTTGTCATCGGGACTAATTGGATTATCGATTTGATTGAAAAAAGGATTATTTGCAGGATTTGAAATTACACAAAGACGATCAAGTTCTACGCCATTTGCATCTAATGCTCTTGCAATAAAGAATGGATTTTCATCTGGGTGACTAGGAAATTCTGCTACTAAAGCATAACTAAAACGTACTTGTTGATCTCCTGATTCTTGAAGTGTTATTGGCTTTACCAATCTATCAATTCCATGATCTGGATAACAAGGTGTTGAAGAATTTATACGTGCTGCAAAGCTTCCATTATTAACCATATTCAAGGCGCCTCCATTAGCTGCAATAAGTGGATCAGTACCGGTAGTTACCATTCCAAAGTTTGCTGTTCCTCCAAAAATATTTACCGGATTCCAAGCAAAATTTCCCACGCCATTAGTTGGTACAGCACCGCACTCTCCAAATGTATGTCCGCCTGGAGCGTCGATTGCAGAAAACCCTTGAAAATTATTAAAATTTCCATCTTCAAAGTCACCGTTCAAACAAACAGGTGCTACTTTTTGCACATAAGTCTGTGCATCATCAGGATACGTTTTAAAATACTCATTTCTCAAGTATCGCACTTTATAAGCATGTAACGCTTCTTTTTTTTCTTGAGCAGATAAATTGTTGAATAAAAATCCGTGCTCTTCAAGCTCGAACGAGTTTTTATACCTTGTTAGTTGTTCCTCTGGAACATTTTGTATGTTTTTTTGTGTGAACTCTTGAATTTTTTGCTCTACTTTCTCAATTTGTTGCTGTTGCAACGAAAGTTCCTGAGCAAATAGTCCGGTGTAAGAACTTATCAAGAATAAACAAAACATACTTAAAATAACTTTTTTCATAATTAAGACTTTGTTAATTGGTTATTTCCTACTCTATTTTTGGTTGTAGGCTTTTCGGATTCCACCTATTTCATGAATTAATTCATAGGATAGTTCTTTGTAAGAAGTTTTGTTACCCGATTTATTTCATTATTTTTAGTACAGCTTTT
>CAZHSA010000068.1:2605-10976 GCA_964535135.1 uncultured Kordia sp. | reverse complement strand
GATAAAGAAACAGAAAATGCTTTTGCATTGCTTGAACAAGAACAGTGGGAATTGTACATTGAAAAATTTCAATTGCTCTCTGAAAATTGCAGAAAAGTATTAACGCTGTTGTTTAATGGAACTTCGTATGACGATATTGTAAACATGTTTTCATACGCATCAAAAGTAGTGGCCAGACAACGTGTTTTTAAATGTAAAGCTAAATTAACCAAGCTAATTCAGGAAGACGATACGTTTTCCAAAATAAAGAAATTATGAATTTTGATGAGACAACATACGAGCAAATAGCATCGTATTTAAACGATCAAATGGACGAAGCCGAAAAAGCTGCCTTTGAAGCCTCTTTAGAAAATGATACAGAACTAGCATCATTTGTAACCACCTGCGCTTCATTGGAAAGCGTATACAACGAAAACACCTGGAATATACAAAGCAATGCTTCCGCCGAAGAAGTAAAAGCACTTGCCAACCAATTTCGAACCGATGACGTTGCCGATTTATCAAAAAAAATACGCGATATTCAACAACAAAATACAACGAACAAGAGCAAAAAATCATACTTCTATGCAATCTCTTCTGCCGTAGCAGTTGCCGCTGTACTTACATTATTTTATTTCTCGTTTATGCAGTCCATCACAGCTACTGATGCCTTTAAAGAATACCATAATTGGAATGCACTACCGTCGTTTGTAGAAAAAGGAGATACTGAAGATATGCGTGCCAAAGCACAAAGCTTATTTCAAGCAGAAAAGTATCAGGAAGCATTGACAATTTTCAAAGAATACGAACAAGAAAGTACCACGTACGATCCAAAGATTCAGCTCTATATTGGCGTTTGCTTTTTAGAGTTAGAAAACTATCACGAAGCCATTCAAACTTTTGATGCATTACAAAACAGCAATACGCTCGACAATCACAAAGCATACTGGTATACAGCACTTACGTATTTAAAGCAAAACAATGCCGAAACTGCCAAAAACGTACTGAACACTTTAGTTAAAAATCCTACCAACTACAATTACGAAAAAGCTAAAGAATTGCTAAAAAAATTAAAATAATACACTGTTATTCCTCTTTTTTATAAATTTCGATAACATATTTGTCATTTTATGGGCGAATTACTATTGCTTATTCTTGTAATAGAATAAAAAAAGCCTTTAATTTGATGTAGACCAAAACTTGAATCATTTGAAAAATTATGAATAAGGAGCTATTAGAAAAAAAGTTAAAAGAAATTGACCAAATTATTAAATCGAAATACTCAGAAGAAACCCAAATTGGAGTCTTAGCCGGACTTGCCGGAATCTCACTATTTGAGTTTTACTATTCCAAATATCTTGATATTGACGATCACGCAGATATTGGCGTAGAAATGCTTACCGATTGTATTGACAAAATCAATGAAGGCTACAGTTATCCTACATTCTGTACCGGAATTGCTGGTGCAGGTTGGGTATTAGATCATTTGGAGCAAGAAGAATTTATGGACGCCGATAATGATGATTTATTGCCCGAATTAGACCAATACATCTACACGTTCATGGTAACCGATATGAAAAATGGAAACTACGATTTTCTTCACGGAGCTATCGGATATGCATTTTACTTCTTAAATCGTTACCGAAACACAAAATCGGACGAATTAAAAGAAAAATATAAAGGATTTATCAACGAATTTATGGACTTGCTAGAAGGCTTGTCTGAAGATGCTGGCAACGGAAAAATACGTTGGGAATCTGAATTAAGTATTGAAACTAAAGAAAGAGGATACAACCTAAGCTTATCACACGGAATGTCTAGTATTGTAGGAATCTTAACCAAATTCCACGTTTTTGACGATTTCAAAGAAAAAGCAGAACCTATGCTAAAAGGTGCCGTAAAATACATCTTAAGCTTTAAAACGACACAAGACGATCCTTTCTCTATCTTTCCAAGTTGGGTAACCGACAATAAAGATGATGAAAACGGACAAAGTCGTTTGGCATGGTGTTATGGCGATTTGGGTGTTGCCATGCGTTTTTGGTATGCTTCCAAAACCTTGAAAGATGAAGAACTTGGAAAAACTGCCCTAGAAGTACTAAAACATGCCGCCAAAAGAACGGCTGTAGAAGACAGTTTGGTGCGTGATGCAGGTGTTTGTCACGGTTCATACGGAAATGCTCAAATGTTCTACAGAATGTACAAAGAAACGGGCGATGAAGCATTTAAAGATGCGTTCGAATTTTGGATCCAAGACGGAATCAACAGAGGAACTTTTGAAGATGGATTTGCAGGATACAAACAATGGAAAGGTGTAGACAAAAGTTGGGCACCAGAAGTATCTGTACTCGAAGGAATTGCTGGAATTGGCTTAACAATTTTAGATTACTTGGCAGATTACGATACCAATTGGGATGAATGTTTAATGATAAGCTAAAAAACAGATGAGTAAAAATCCATATAAGAATTTTTCGAAATACATATTACGAACACCGCTTTTCTCATTCACTTCCTATAAAGATTTGACAAAAAACGAAGAAATCTCAGATGAAGATTTCAAAGCAGTTTGTCAAAATCCTATTGTGAGAGAAGCGCTATTTTTAGCGTCACCTTCATTATTTGAAGAAATGAATCGTTGGCTCGATGGCGAAATGAGCGATGCTAAAAAAGAAGAAAAACTACGGTATTCTATCTTAAAATATATATCTAGAATGTCTTCCAGATGTACGCCTTTTGGGCTCTTTGCAGGATGTTCGGTAGGTGAATTTGGAGAAGAAACCGATATCAAACTCAAAGGTTCTGCACAAAACAAACGTCACACACGTTTAGACATGAACTATTTGGTGGCGCTTTCGCAAGATTTGGTAACGAATAAAAAAATTAGAGAACAATTACTCTTCTTTCCAAACTCCAGTATCTACAAAGCAGGACCGCAATTACGTTACATCGAATACAAATATTTCAACAGTAGAAGACATCACCATATTGTAGCGGTTGATGATACAGAATACTTAGCAGTTGTCTTAGAAAAAGCGTCGCACGGAGCTTCACTATCAGAATTGGCAAAACTATTAGTAGATGATGAAATTACGATTGAAGAATCTACCGAGTTCATTGAAGAATTAGTATCCAGTCAGTTACTAATCAGTGAATTGGAACCATCGGTTTCTGGACCTGAATTCTTAGAGCAAATCTGTTCGGTATTAGAACGCTTGCAAGGTGTAGAAGGAATCTTAGCTGCGCTGAAAGAAGCAGACAGTAAAATCAATAAAATTGACCAATCTATCGGAAACAATCCGAAAGTATATTTGGAACTCAGTGAATTTTTACAACAACTGGAAACAGACTTCGAATTAAAGTTCATGTTCCAAACTGATATGGTATTACAAAATACCAAAAATACATTGAGTACGTCGGTTGTAGCAGATATTCAAAAAGGATTTGCATTGCTCAACAGAATGACATTCCCACAAAATACAACGACACTAACCAAATTTAGAGATGCTTTCCACGAACGTTTTGAAGAACGCGAAGTGCCACTTTCGACTGCTTTAGATGTTGAAATCGGAATTGGATACAAGCAAGATCAAGGAGCCGGAGATGTAAATCCGCTCGTAGACAATATTGTCATTCCTGGGCGACAAGCAAAAAATCCTATAATGGAAGTACGCTGGTCAGGCATCAACAGTTACTTTCAAGACAAACTGATTGAAGCGTTTAAAAATGACGATTATGTCATTCACATCAACGATAAAGATTTTGAACAGTACGATTTGAATTGGCACGATATGCCAGATACACTATCATGCATGATCGAAATCTTGGAAGATGAAAACGGTGAACACAAAATTAAATTTAGCGGCGGTGGCGGATCCAGTGCAGCAAACTTACTCGGACGTTTTTGTCATGGTGATGAAGAATTATTCGCGTACACGCAAGAAATGGTAGACATGGAAGCGGAGATGAACAAAGACAAAATCTTAGCAGAAATCGTTCACCTTCCAGAATCGAGAGTAGGAAACATTTTAATGCGTCCCGATTTGCGTAAGCACGAAATTCCATACTTAGCCAAATCTATCAAGGACGAAGAAGATCAATTGCCAATTGACGATTTAATGGTGTCTGTAAAAGGAATGAGCAAAGTATTATTGCGTTCCAAAAAGAATGACAAAGAAATAGTGCCACACTTAACAAATGCGCACAACTACTCACACAATTCCTTACCAATCTATCACTTTCTAGCCGATATGCAAACGCAAGGCATTCGTAGTGGAGTTGGTTTCGGATTGGGACCTTTTGCAAACGAATTTGACTTTTTACCACGTGTAGAATATAACAATCTAATTCTGCATGATGCTACGTGGAACATGAAAAAAAGTCACATTGAGCCACTACTAAAAAGTAAAAACGACAACGAAAAACTAACGGAAGCCATTCAAAAATTGCGCGAAAGTCTAAAAATTACGCAATACGTAATGCTTGCCGATGGAGATAATGAATTGCTTGTAAACTTTGGAAATCTTACTTCCGTACGTATGTTACTGGATACAGTGAGCAAACGAGGTTCATTCAAACTTACCGAATTCCTATTCAGCGAACGCGGTGTGGTAAAAGAAGGAGATGAATATTACACCAACCAAGTAGTAATTTCATTTTATAACGAACAAAAATTAACACAAAGCAAGCAGAGCAATGAGTAACGAAATACAAAGAAATTTTATCTTAGGAGACAGTTGGTTGTATTATAAAATATATACTGGGCCAAAAACCTGTGATGCTGTGTTAACGGAAATCATCAAACCTGTGGCGGAGCAACTCATGGAACACGGAATTATTGACAAATGGTTTTTTATTCGCTATGCCGATCCAAAACACCATGTGCGTGTTCGTTTTCACTACACACGACCAGAAAATGTAGGCTTTATCATTAACGGACTGTATCCGAAATTTAAAGAATTTATTGATCAAGATTTAATCTATAAAATTCAAATTGACACCTATCAGCGAGAAATAGAACGTTATGGTGCCAATACGATGGATTTAGCCGAAGCGATGTTTTATCACGATAGCAAAATGATTGTGGATTTTGTTGACATGATTGAAGGTGACGAAGGCGAAGAATTACGCTGGTTATTTTCACTAAGAGCAATGGACTCACACTTAAATAGTTATGGCTATAATGATGATGAAAAGCTCGAAATCATGGACCGTTTAAAAACAGGATTCGGAAACGAATTCGGAATGGGACGACCGTTAAAAAAACAATTGGACGACAAATTTAGAGCCGAACGTAAAAAGATTGAAGAATTCATGGTGTTCACTGCCGACGAAAATCCTGATTACGAACCAATTTTGGATGTCTTAAAAGAAAAAGAAGAAGGCATCAAGGACATTGCAGCCGCAATTATAAAACACAAAGACGACGAAACACTCATGATGCCTCTCAACGACTTAATGGGAAGTTATTTGCACATGTTGATGAATCGTTTGTTCAAATCAAAAAACCGTATTCACGAGATGGTGTGTTACGATTTCTTATATCGTTATTACAAATCTATGATTGCGCGTAAAAAACACATGAACAAAAATAAAAACAAGAAGTAACATTCGTTTGTTTCTATACTACACAAAGACGGTTTGAAAAGTCAAACTTTCGTCAAACCGAACTTGATTCGGTTTCTCATAACAGTTGATGAGATTCTGAATCAAGTTCAGAATGACGTTTCTAAATTTTTCAAACCGTCTTTTTTATACGCTGTTTTTAATACCTTCCGAAAGGTGTTTTGGCGTACTTATTTTTTTTCTCCCTGTAAAACCGTTATACTTGTATAGATTGATCTCATTATGTATAGCACGCCGAAATTCACATCAACGTTTCTCTATTTAGTAAGCACACTGTTTTTCTTGTCTTCGCTTCCGCTGAATGCACAAACAGATTCACTACAGGGAAAATCGTACGAGAAGTTAATCGACTTACATAAAAGTGCGCTGTTTAAAAACCCAAATGATGCCAAAACCTATGCATTAGTAGCACATGAACGCGCTACAGAAAAAAACGATACAAAGAAAATTGGTGAATCTACCTATTGCATAGCGCACGCAAACAGTTTAGTACCATCATATAAAGAAGCTTTGGAAGGAACTGAAAAGTCAATTGAAATCGCAACCAAACTAGGAGACAACCTATTACTGTTTAAAAATCACAACCTTAGAGGAAATGTGTTATCTGAAACCGATCAAGAGTTTAAAGCCTTAGATGAATATACGATTGCAAAAAAATATGCTGCATTAACCAACAATCCACTCAATGGAATTGTTGCCGACGTAAATATTGCGTTCATTAAGAAAATACATAAAGATCATGAAGAAGCGATAGAGATTTACAAGGAAAATTTAGCACTTCTTGATGACATAAAAACTTCGGATCCTAAAAAAGAAACCTATCGCAAACAAATTCTATTCAATCTTGCAGATTGTTACTTACGTATTAAAAAGCCAACAGTAGCGGCTCCATACAATAAATTAGCACTCAAAATTACTAGCGAAACTGCATCACCAATGTTTTATAATGTATTGTTAATGAATGAAGCCATTATCAATTATCAAAGTAAAAATTTTGACGAAGCCATTGCAATTTCACAAAAAGCAACACAATATTTTAAAAGCATTCAAAATGAAGAACAGTTAGTAACACCTTATTTTTATTTGGGAAAAAGTCATTTTCAAAAGGAGGATTTTAACGTTGCTATTACATATTTAGAAAAAGTCAATGATATCATCACAAGAAAAAAAATAGCCTATAGCGATCAAAAAGAAGGGTATGAAATATTGTACAAGTGTTATAAAGCTATTGGAGATTCAGAAAATGCCGACAGAAACTTTGAAAATTACCTTGAACTAGATAAAAAAACTGATAGTATTGATTTAAGTGTCAATAATAAAATTCACAAAGAACATGATATTATTCCGCTACAAGATGAAGTTGCACTCTTAGATAGCAAAAATCAAAAACAACAAAAACTCACCAAATACTTATACATTTCACTCGCTTTTTTAATAGTGATTTTGGTAGGCTTTTTTAGTTGGTTTAAACGAAAACAACGTCAAAACAAACTTCGTTTTCAGAAATTATTAATAACCATTGAAGATTTAGAACAACCCAAAGAAAAAAAGGATTTCCAAGAAATTTCGAAGGAAACATCAAATCCTGTGACGGATGAAAATGCCTTACAAATATTAAAAGGTTTGGAAACTTTTGAAGCAAAAGAATGGTATTTACGTCAAGATTGCACTTTAGGATATGTAGCGAAAAAATTAAAAACAAACACTTCATATCTTTCAAATGTAGTGAATACGTATAAAGAAAAACCTTTTAAATCTTATCTTTCAGAATTGCGTATCAACGCGGCACTTATCAAACTTAAAAATGATGACAAATTGCGCTCGTATACCATCAAAGCTATTTCGGAAGAGTTTGGTTTTAAGCGCTCTGAAACCTTTTCCAGAGTCTTTAAAGCACACACAGGCATGTACCCATCAGTATACATAAAAAACCTTGAAAATCAGCAGAATACCTAGTGACATTTTATAAAATATCACCTATAAAATGTGTGTTTTACAGAAACTTTTCGGATATTCATGTTGTTAACTAAACACAAACTATTATGAGAACGTTAAAACTTAAGAAAATAAATATTTCTAGAGTAGGTAACCCACATACAATACTTGCAGGTGCTCAACAACATGGACAAGGAAACGCACAACAACCTGATCATCCTACTACGTATACATTAGATACTAAAATTGATGAAACTTGTAAGCCAGGTACAAATGGAGGCGGAACTTTAGGAAGAACCACAGGAGTTCCCATAGATTATAACCATAACGGCCTTTAAAAACAAATCACAACAAACCAACTAAAATACACTTGAAAAACCCGCAGCTCGACACTGCGGGTTTTTTGTTAATTAACAATCTTTTACGCATAATTCTTGTCTTTTTTTCGTTTCTTTAAATGTATTTCCCAAAATACCTAAGCTTGTATTTTTTATGAACCACAAAAAATTAAATCATGAAAAAACAAAAATTAGGATTGAACAAATTAAGTTTAACGAAATCAAGAATTGCAGAACTAAATCGCGAAAATGCCAAAGGCGGATGGGGCACAGAATCTACAAATCCGTTTTGCCTTGCTACAGGATATTTTGACGATACTTGTGATGTAAGTGCAAATTGTAGTGCCGCCAATCAATGTGGTGGATCAAACGGTTGCCCAACTCTAGGTTGTCCGCCGCCAACACAAACACAACAAATTATTTCTTGTTTAGAACCTTGTTAACATCCAACAGGGTACAAAATTTTTTATGTGAATTCCCTCTATTTTTTGACTGTT
>CAZHSA010000068.1:0-2505 GCA_964535135.1 uncultured Kordia sp. | reverse complement strand
TAAATCATGAAAAAACAAAAATTAGGGTTAAACAAGTTAAGTTTAACGAAATCAAGAATTGCGGAATTAAATATATTAAGTGCTAAAGGTGGAAATCGAGAATCTACCGCGCCAGGATGTATCCTTACAGGTGTTATTGATGGTTGTGAAATCACATCAAATTGTCCTGGAGGAGGAACAGGAGGTAATGGTGGAACAAATGATCCAACATGTAATACACAAGCTATTTTATCTTGCTTGTTTGCATGCTAAATAAAAAGGAAAGCCTCAAATTTGATATTTTGAGGCTTTCGTTTATATAAATAATCATGAAAAATGTAACGCTTATTTTCGGCTAAACACTTCGCGCAACTGATAGAAAATTCGTTGCATCACGGTTAGCTCTTCTACGACAATTTCAGCCGTTCCTTCCATTTCTTGTTTAAAATCAATAGGTTTTTCAAAAGAACTATTCAAAGAATCTACTTTTAAATAGGCAACATACATAGGCGGACCGCCTTGCGCATTTAATTGTGGAACTCCTGAAATATTGATAATTTCACCCGACAAACTTCCCCATTCTTGATACGGATAGCTGTCTAATTTGATTATAACGCGTTGTCCAACTTCAATCTTTCCTGAATTTGCCACCGGAAAGGAAACTCGTCCAATAATACCCTCAATTTCGTCAGGAATCACGGTAAACAAATCTTGTCCCACATTTACGTTTTGGTATTTAGACCAAATATCAAAAACGGTGACTTCCCCATTTATCGGCGATTTTAAGACAAATTGCTGTTCCCATTGTAAAATTTGATTCTCCAAATCTTGCTTGGCTTGCTCTAAATTTTGATCCGTAGAAATCTCTGAACTTTTATCTCCAACCGACGCTTGACGTAGATTTCCTTCAAGTGTTAAGATTGAATTTTGATCGTTTTCAATACTCGACAACGTTCCTTCATACGCACGTTTTGCACCATAGTATATGTTTTCTTGATCTTTAAATTCACGCTCAGAAACACTTCTACTCGCATACAAACGCTTGAATTTTTCGTAACGTTTTTTAGTATTTGCGACTTCTAATTTTTGATATTCCAACTGATTTTGACTATTGCGCAATCGGTTACGGACTCTATTTAATTGCAAACGAATGTTAGAAGCTTGATTCTTATCATTGGTAAAAATAACATAGTTTAAATACGTTAAATACTGCGCTCTAAACTGATTGTACACTGATTGAATAGGCCCTAATTTTAATTTCGATGGAAATGTATAATTCAAGGAATCAAAATCACTCTCGTTTGGCACAAAATCTTCCAATCGCTTTTTTAAGAATTGTACATCGTCAAAATTTGCTGTATTCTCAATTACAGCCAATACTTCTTCCGCTTGTACTTTTTGTCCAGCTTCTACAAAAATACTCGTCAATTTACCCGAAGATTTCGCCGTTAAATGTGCTGGCGGATTTTCGGAAGTAATGGTTACTCTTGCCGGAATAATATCATTGTAACTCAACAAAGAAGATCCTACAATAAACATGATAATAATGATAAACACGACCGAAATTCCCCATTGAATTACCCAATTTGGTGCCTGGCCAAGGATTTCCTTGACCTGATCGGAACGTTCATCAAGATCATTAATTTTCTTGCGTCTCTCTTCCTTCTTTTCCTTTTCTTCCTTTTTTTCGTCTTTCTTCTTAGCCATATTAATTTCCTAGCTCTAATTGATTTTTTACTAATGTGTAATATGCTCCGCGTTTTGCGGTTAACTCTTCGTGATTTCCTAACTCAATAATTTTCCCTTTATCCAACACGATAATTTGATCGGCATTTTTTACCGTACTCAAACGGTGCGCCACAACCACTACGGTTTTTCCTTTGTAGAATTCTTGTAAATTCTCCATAATGACTTTCTCATTGTTCGCATCTAGGGCACTAGTAGCTTCGTCAAAGAAAATATACTTTGGATCTTTGTACACAGAACGCGCAATAAGAATACGTTGTTTCTGTCCACCTGAAACATTGACACCACTTGAACCAATTTTGGTATTATATCCTGATGGCAATTCTTCAATAAAATCTTCAATGTTTGCCACTTTTACTGCGTGAATCAAACGTTGTTTGTCAATAATTCCTTCAGAATCGGATTCGGTAATATTTCGTGCAATCGTATCGCCAAACAAGAAACCATCTTGCATTACTGATCCACACGCTCTACGCCACGTTTTGGTACTAATATCTCCCAATTTGTGCGGCCCAATATGCAGTGAACCTTCATTGAATTCGTAGAACTTCAACAACAACTTAATCAAGGTAGTTTTTCCACTACCACTGGCACCAACGATTGCCGTTACTTTTCCTTCCGGAATCTCCACAGAGATATCATCCAAAATTAATGGCGAACTTTTTCCACCATAACGGAAACTCGCATTGGTCATTTTGATCGTTTTATCTTCTGGTAATTCCTTAATATTTTCTTCAAAACGATCTTCTTCATCGTCTTTATTGTGAATCTCAGACAAAC
>CAZHSA010000067.1:0-14103 GCA_964535135.1 uncultured Kordia sp. | reverse complement strand
TGAATCAATAATAAATTAGACGTATTCTTAGCAAAAAAATAGCTAATTTTGTGAAGTTCACAAATACCCAGAAATTGAAAATATCTAAAGAAATTAAAACAGCCTTACTAGCCATTACTGCACTAGCGCTGTTATACGTTGGAATTAGTTACTTAATGTCAAAGTCTGTTTTTTCAGGCGCCAGAGTGTTTTACGCAGAATATAATGACGTTGGCGGTTTAGTACCTGCAACAAAAGTAATGATCAATGGTTATCAAGTTGGTAAAGTAAAAGACATTCAATTGCAACCTACAGGAAAATCAATTGTTACCTTAGCCATAGATCACGACTTTAAATTTTCTAAAAACAGTACGGTTCAACTACAAGAAAATGGTTTTATTGGAGGAAAATCATTAGCGATTCTCCTCAAACAAGACAATTCAGCTTTAGCCGTTTCTGGAGATACACTACGCACAGAAGTTCGTCCTGGAATGATGGATGATATCAAAAATCAATTAGTACCAATTCAGGCAAAAGTAGAGCGCATGATTGTAAGTGCTGATTCGCTCATGACATCACTCAACTCAATTTTGGATGTAGAATCGAGACAAAAGATAAAAAACAGCATTGCAGAACTAAACACTACAATTTCAAACTTTAAACGCGCTTCAGGTACTTTCAATGCTATCTTAGAAAACAACAAGCAAAAGCTGGATAGTGCTATGACCAATGTCAATACCATAACAGCTAACTTCTCTAAAGTATCTGATTCTTTAGCAAACATTGAATTCAACAAAACTGTAAAGCAATTACAAGGAACCATACAAGGATTTGACAACATCATTGCGGGCATTGAAAACGGAGAAGGTTCAGTTGGTAAGCTACTAAAAGATGATCA
This sequence comes from uncultured Kordia sp., assembly GCA_964535135.1. Classification (GTDB taxonomy): domain Bacteria; phylum Bacteroidota; class Bacteroidia; order Flavobacteriales; family Flavobacteriaceae; genus Kordia. Next base: position 13,226 of record CAZHSA010000067.1, on the reverse strand, counting down.
ACTGTACGACAATCTTACTGGGATGACTTCCCAAATGGAACAATTGCTAGAAGACATGAAGTTGAATCCGAAACGATATGTACATTTCTCTCTATTTGGCAAAAAACCAAAACAATACACACCGCCTAAAGAGGAAAACGAAGAAAAGAAAAACTAAGCATAACACCTAACTAACAAAAGATTTACCACTTATGGAGTACATTCCTAATATTCTATTTGCCATACTTCTCATTGCTGGCGTAGGCTATTTTACAAAAAATGTTCGAAAACTAACCCGAAACATCAATCTTGGAAAAGATGTAGACCGCTCGGATAACAAATCCGAACGTTGGAAAAACATGGCGATGATTGCATTGGGACAATCAAAAATGGTACGCCGACCAATTGCAGGATTTTTACATATTATTGTCTATGTAGGTTTTGTAATCATCAATATTGAAGTCTTAGAAATCATAATTGACGGACTGTTTGGAACGCATCGTATCTTTAAAGATATCATTGGCGAAACCTTATACGGTATCCTCATCGGTAGCTTTGAAGTATTAGCAGTTGCTGTTTTAATTACGGTTGTTATATTTTGGCTTCGTAGAAATGTGATCAAACTGAAACGTTTTTTAAGTGCCGAAATGAAAGGTTGGCCAAAAAGCGATGGAAATATCATTCTCTATTTTGAAGTCGTATTAATGACTTTATTTTTGGTGATGAATGCTTCCGACATCGACTTTCAGCAAGCGGGACACGGAAATGTTATCAGTCAATACCTATATCCATTATTTGATGGTGTAGAAAATATAGAAATGGCATACATGGTAGAGCGTACTGCTTGGTGGTTGCACATTGCAGGAATCTTGATCTTCTTAAACTATTTATACTATTCAAAACATTTACACATTCTATTAGCATTTCCAAATACGTGGTATGCAAACTTAAAACCGAAAGGTGAATTTGTAAATGATGCGGCGGTTACAAAAGAAGTCATGTTAATGATGGATCCGAATGCTGATCCATTTGCCGCTCCAGCAGAAGGAGAAGACGAAGGCGAACCAGAAAAATTTGGCGCTTCTGATGTGCAAGATTTGAATTGGGTGCAATTGATGAACTCGTACACGTGTACTGAGTGTGGGCGTTGTACGAGCGAATGTCCAGCCAATCAAACAGGGAAAAAACTATCGCCACGTAAAATAATGATGGACACGAGAGATCGTCTCGAAGAAGTCGGAAAAAACATTGATGCAAACAAAGGAAGTTTTGTAGACGATGGCAAATCGCTACTCAACGATTATATCACTCCAGAAGAATTATGGGCATGTACTTCGTGTAATGCCTGTGTAGAAGCTTGTCCAGTAAATATTGATCCGCTATCTATCATCATAGAAATGCGTAAATATTTAGTTATGGAACAATCGGCTGCACCATCAGAACTAAATGTAATGATGGGGAACATTGAAAACAATGGAGCACCTTGGCCATATAACCAAATGGACAGACTTAACTGGAAAGACGAAAACTAATACAACTAAAAAAATACGAAGATGAAAGTACCTACAATGGCAGAATACATGGCGGAAGGCAAACAACCTGAAGTACTTTTTTGGGTGGGTTGCGCAGGAAGTTTTGACGACAGAGCCAAAAAAATAACCAAAGCTTTTGTGAAAATCCTAAACAATGCAAATGTAGAGTTTGCAGTATTGGGAGCAGAAGAAAGTTGTACAGGAGATCCTGCCAAACGTGCCGGAAACGAATTTTTATTTCAAATGCAAGCCGTTACGAATATTGAAGTGATGAATGCGTATGAAGTTAAAAAAGTAGTAACCGCATGTCCGCATTGTTTTAATACCATCAAAAATGAATATCCTTCTTTAGGAGGAAATTACGATGTAGTACATCATACACAATTTTTAAAATCACTCTTAGACGATGGTCGTTTAACAATTGAAGGCGGACATTTTAAAGGAAAACGTATTACATTCCACGATCCTTGTTATTTAGGTCGCGCCAATGATGTATATGAAGCGCCAAGAGAATTAATCCGTAAGTTGGATGTAGAATTGGTAGAAATGAAAAACTGCCGTAAAAAAGGACTTTGCTGTGGTGCAGGTGGCGCACAAATGTTTAAAGATGCCGAGCCTGGCAACAAAGAAGTAAACATTGAACGTACCGAGCAAGCACTAGAAGTAAAGCCAGATATCATTGCCGCAGGTTGCCCTTTTTGCAACACCATGATGACAGACGGAATTAAAAATAAAGAAAAAGAAGACAGTATTGTGGTACAAGATATCGCAGAACTTATTGCAAACGCACAAGATTTATAACATGAAGAAAATTAGCATATTTCTTATCATGTGTATGACTACGATGCTCGTTCATGCACAAGAGGAAAAAAGTAAAGACCAAGTACTAGAAGATGTAACCAATGATGTATGTAAATGCATCGCTGCAAAAGTAGACGAAGGTATTCCGCAAAAAGACATTGAAGTACAACTTGGACTTTGCTTGATCAATTCGTATGGAAAATTTAAGGATGATATTGACAAACATATGAATGTTAGTTTTGATGATCCAGATTCTATGGAACAATTTGGACAAGAAATTGGGATGAAAATGATTACGATTTGTCCAGACACCTTCATGTCTTTTGCTAAAGATATGATTGAAGAAGAAGTAGAAAACTACAACACTTCAGAAGAAACAGCACCGAAACTTACGGTCGTTTCTGGGGAAGTTGTAAAATTGGTCACCGATCAATTCAATCTGCTTAGCTTTAAAGGAACCAACAAAAGAATGTATAAATTTTTGTGGTTAGAATATTTTGAAGGACAAGAGTTATTAAGCGATATGAAAGATCTCAAAAGGAAACAACTTTCAGTTTCTTATGAAACCAAAGAAATGTACGATCCTAAATTACAAGACTATCGTACCTACAAAGTATTACGAAAAATTGAAGTTGTAAACTAAAAAACATGCTTGTAGAATTTGATAATATCTCCGATGAAGCTAGAGTTTGGATCTACCAAGCCAATCGTTCTTTCAGTGAAGTAGAGTTAGCGGAAATTAACACAAAATTATCCAACTTCATCACACAGTGGACAGCACATGGAAGCGATTTAGAAGCGGCGTTCGACATAAAGTACAAACGTTTCATCATTCTGGCGGTAGACCAGCAAAAGCAAGCCGCAACAGGCTGTTCTATTGATGCGTCCGTACATTTTATTCAACAACTAGAAAAAGAATACAATGTTGATTTGATGGACAAAATGAACGTATCTTACAAACAAGGTGAATACGTGGCGTATAAGGACTTAAAAGCGTTTCGTAAAATGGCAAAAGACAGAGCCGTTACTGGAAATACAATTGTATTCAACAATTTGGTAGCTACCAAAGCAGAATTTATGGAGAACTGGGAAGTACCAGCCAAAGAAAGTTGGCACGGACGTTTTTTAAACTAAAAATACATACTCCAATCCAAAATATATAAAGATGCACCAAAACGTGCATCTTTTTTTTATGGTTAAAATAATAATGGGTAACAAATTGAGTATAGCATAACTTTTAACTGAACCTTAAAATATTATGTCATGAAAAAAAAGATTAAATTCAAAAAAATGCTTATCTCAAGATTAAACAGCGATGCCGTTATGAATATCAATGGAGGTAGACAAACAGGTGATCCTTGTTTGCGAGATTCAAAATGGTGTAATTTCAGCGAATTAGCTTCTTGCTACAGTCCTTGTGGTCCACCAAATGGAACTGGAGGTTGCTAACATTCAACACGTATATTTAGTGTAACGATTTTAAAGACAAAAGCGGCTGCCTAAAAAGTTCTAAAACACGTCATTCTGGACTTGATCCAGAATCCCATGAAGTTAATTTTTAGCTATTATGAGAAACCGAATCATACTGAATCAAATTCAGTACAAGAGTTGGGTTTGACGAAATTAGCTTTTTTTAGATAGCTTCTTTTTTCTATTTGATATTTTGATGACATGCGGTTTTTTGATTAATTTTTATTTCAATATATTTAATGGAAATAGAAAATTTCAAACTTGTATTAGCATTCATTAATCATATGCACAAACTTATCCTCACATATATAGTAATTAGCTTCTTTTGTTTTATTTCCACTGATATCTCTGGAAAATATCAAATAGAAAGTAAACGTTCATTTGACACACTTGAATTAAAAAGTGATGGCACATACGAATATACATCTCGTGGCGACAGTTGTTGGCTTTGGCAACAATTTACAGGAACATGGAAACTGACAAAAGAAACCTTACTTCTATATCGAACGAATCCACATGAGGAATATCATTTTTCGTATAAAAATGGTGTTGTAACTTCGATAAAGTTTCCGCTTGTTGCTGAAAAAAGCACCTATAAAAAATTATAGCAGGAAACATATACCAAATAGTAATCGAGTTTCATGTAAAAACTTGTCAATCTGAACGTAGTTGAGCACTGAAACAATGCTATTCTTGTTACAAACTCATTAAAACAAGCAGCAGATGAAAAGTATAAAAAACATACGAAGGCTGTTACCTACTTTTGGAATTTTGATTTTTATTGGCGTTTCTTTCTATGCTGCAAGTTTATATCCTGGCGGCTCACAAGTTGACGCAAACGCTGAAGGATTTGATTGTTTCAATAACTATTGGTGTAATTTAATGAGCGAAAAAGGGGAGAACGGACTCGAAAATCCTGCACGATGGGTTGCCGTTTCTGCGATGGCTTTTCTTGCAGCAAGTATGATTCTTTACTTCTTTCAATTTGCTGCAACTTTTGAAAAAAACAACTTTTGGAAGCTCATTATCAAAATCTCTGGAACAGTATCCATGTCTGCAGCTGCACTCATTTTTACAAGTTATCACGACATCATGACAACTATCTTAAGTATTTTTGGTACGGTAGTTATCATTGCGGTATTGCGATCACTTTACAAAAGAAAGATGATATTTCACATGATCATCGGAATCGTAGGGATTGTTCTCATTGCATCAAACAATTTGTTTTATTATAATGAAAGTTACCAAAAATACTTACCAATCATACAAAAACTAACCTTTATCCTGATACTTGCGTGGACAATTGCGCTGAATCTAAAAATGATCAGCAAAAGCGAATAGCAGATCGTACGTTGCTTTGTATCTATTACTCTGTAAAGATCAGTTAGAATTCACATTCTTCAAGCAAACAAAAAGCAAACCTCACTTTTCCTACCTTTACTATGGTAAAACCGTAGTGTGTTGATTTACAATTGTTCTATATTTAAAAAATCATAAACATAAGTTCATTCTCAAAAAAATAAATCAGCATATTTTATCCTACTTCAATATGTTTATAAGGAACTTTCCGAAAAGTCTGTTCATTAGTTGGATAAAAGCAGAAAGCCCTGTTCTTTGTTGAGCAAGGCTTTTTTTATAAACTAAAAAACATGCTGTTAACAGGAAGCTAGCATAACGTGTTGATATTTAAAAGTTAAAAAGTACAAGACTTGTTGTGAAACACTTATATTTGTCGTAATACTTTAGTTTCCCCTCTAAACTTTTGTTTTTAAAGTGTCTAAAAATTTAAAATATTACTTAACAATATTTATAATCTCTGCTATTTGTGGATTGTTATTGCATAATCTATTGAGTAACTATGAAGCGTTTGAACAGCAAAAAAACGATGCTAAGCTCAGTAAAACACATACAAACGCCATTACCAAAGCAAAAGCAGCACTTGAAGTATATGCCTCTTTAGTATCTTCCTTAAAAAGCTATACCAAAAATAGCAACGAGTTTCCCTCAGAAACTGCACTGCAACGCTATTTGAATGACTTTTTGAAAGAAACGAAATTCAACGATTCTATTTTAGTCAACTTTATTGATACTAGTCATGTTTTTAGATATGTGGTAACGCCCACAAAATTAGATCCGAATAATCTCAAAGGACGCTCTGTAAAATCAATCAAGTCTAAAACGAGAATAGACGAACTCAACACGCTGATGCAAAGCAATACCATTCATCTATTTACACCGATCAATCTAAGAGAAGGTTGGGCCGGTTTTCCATTTAACTTTTCAGCCAAAACCAATGCTGATGAAGTAATAGGATACATTACACCAATAATTGACGTAAAATACCTGCTAGATTATTTTTATGAGAACAATGACAACGACATGTATGTGCATAAATTCTTAGTCAATGATTCTTTAGATTTAACTCGGGAAGCTTTTTACAATGGATCAGAAATTTTCAACACTGCCCGCGATGCTGAATATTACAAAAAATTCCACGTAGCTGATGAAGCGTTTATATACTCAACCATTCAACTATTTGGGTTAAAGTTAAAAGTAGGAAGTGCGTTTAAAAATCCACCTGTTATCAACAATAGCATACGTATCATTGCGTATTGTTGTTATGCAGCTATGGTCTTTTTAATATTTATAATTCTGCATCAATTCTTAAAAAACAAATCACTTAATGATGATCTGCAAGATGTAAATGCGGTAGTTGTATCTAAAAACAAAGAACTAGAAAACAATCTTACCAACATTCAAACGCTTATCAAAGAAATACATCATCGCGTAAAGAACAACATGCAGATGATTTCGGGGATTCTTACCTTGCAAGAAGAAGAATACGAAGACGAAAAGATCATCAATGCACTTCGCGATAGCCAAAATAGAATCAAATCCATGTCGCTTGTGCATCAAAAACTATATGGAACACATACCTTAAAAGATGTGCCTACCAAAGAATATATAGCTCAGCTTATAGATTTTATAGAAGATACCGTAAGTCATCAAACATTTGAATTCTCAAAAGAAATCGAAATTGACGAAGCACTTACTTTTGACGGAGATACAACCGCAAATTTAGGATTGATTGTCAATGAATTGACGACAAACTCGTTCAAATATGCTTTCAAGAAAAACGGAAAAAATAACATATCTGTAAAAATTACCAAACAAGGCGACTACTACAAGTTAGTATACAGCGACAGTGGAAATGGCTTACCGGATGATTTCAACTTTGAAACCACATCTTCCTTGGGAATGCAACTCATACAAGTACTTACCGATCAACTCAAAGGAAAACTAATGTACACCAGCGTTCCTACAAAAGCCTTTGAAATCTATTTTAAGCAATTAGAATCGAGCTTTACAGGATAAATTAATCATAAAACAAACACCAATTTTATAAAAGTAGAAAGAGGTTAAAAACTTATTTCTCTAAAAGTCTTGTTAAAATGTAACAAGACTTTTTTGTGTGCTATAAAGTCTGTACATTTAGTCTAATAATGTAAAAGAAGTACATCTGGCATCTTTTTTGTCATACATGTACCATCAATGATAGTGAATTACCCTTATGAATAAATACGGCACGATACTCCTCATCATAGTATCTCTCTTTATAACTGGCGCACAGCAATCGCGTTACATCGACATACAACGATTTGAAGCTCAAGAAAAATGGGTTGACAGTCTCTACACAAATATGACGCAAAAAGAACGGTTAGGACAACTGTTTACCATTGCCGCCTATTCCAACAAAGGACTCGCTGCAGACAATAGAGTGAAACTACAAATCATGAAGCAACATGTTGGCGGTATACTCTTTATGGGCGGAAATCCAACACATCAAGTAGAGTTGACCAATCAATTTCAAAAAATATCGAAAGTGCCACTACTCATCGCCATGGATGCTGAAATGGATTTTGGTAAAAAACTCGATTCTGCACATATATATCCCAATAATCTTCTGCTTGGTGCAATTCAAGATGATGCCATTATAGAACAAATAGGGCAGCGTATTGGGCAACACAGCAAGCAATTGGGCGTGCATGTGGTATTTGCGCCTGTGCCAGTCGTACAAACGGCAGACAATCGCGCAGTAGTTGGAAACCGTTCGTATGGAGAACACATTGAATCTGTTACTAAAAAAGTAACTGCATTTACGAAAGGAATTCAAAGTACAGGAACAATGGCGGCTGCCAAATACTTTCCAAGTTACCACAATACTGCAACGGCAAAAGGAACGCTGTCAGAATTGACACTATCAGCAGAAGCATTGGACAGTCTTCAATTTCCAGCATACAAAGCCTTAATTCGCTCAAAAATTGGCGCAGTACAAACATCAGCTGTTCAAGTACCGAGTTTAACGTCTGTTGCAAGTGCGCCAGCTTCCTTATCGTATAATGTAGTGACCAAAAAACTAAAACAAGAACTTGGCTTTCAAGGATTAACTTTTTCTGCGCCGTTAGATCACAAAATACTCCGAAAAGGCAAAGAACTTGGCGAAGTAGAATTGGCAGCTTTTATTGCGGGAAATGATGTATTGCTGTTGCCAGAAGATGTGCCTGCTGTCATAGAAAAATTTGAAGAGGCATTGGAGCAGGGAAGTATCAAAGAGGCACGTGTTTCTCGTGCAGTAAAAAAAATACTGCGCACCAAATACAAGCTCGGTTTAGCCACGGTAGAACCGAAACTAGAAACGGCTGTTGTAGACGCCATTGCCAACGGAAAAGACAAAGCATTGCATTACAAAGCGGTAAAACATGCCATCACTGCGATTAAAGTAGATCCTACCATCTTACCTATAAAAGATTTAGCAAAAGAAAACATAGCCTACATCAAAATGGGCAGTGCAGACGAAAATGTGTTTGTAAATACTTTACGCAAATACGCCGCTATTGATGTCATCAAAGAAAAGAACTTAGCCGATTTGGTAGAAAAACTCAAAAAATACTCCACGGTAATTGTTGGGCTGCACACCTCGGATGCAACGCTAACCGAAAACTACAACTTCACGGATAAAGAAATTGTATGGTTGCAAGAACTTTCACGAACTAGCAATGTCATTTTAACGGTCTTTGCAAGTCCACACAGTTTGGCAAAGATAAAAAGCTTCACCAATATCAATACGGTTTTAGTTTCGTATCAAAACAGTGTAGTCGCGCAAGAAGCATCAGCACAAATTATCTTTGGAGCTATCAAAGCCCAAGGAAAACTGCCCGTTGCTATCGGAGACGAATTTCCGATTGGAACAGGACTTGAAACAACGACACTATCGCGCTTAGCGTATGACATTCCTGAAGCGGTAGGTGTCAACTCGTTAAAATTGCAACGAATAGATTCACTCGCAGCATTAGTCGTTTCTGAAAAAATGGCGCCAGGTGTACAATTACTCATCGCCCGTAAGGGAAAAATTATTTACAACAAAAACTTTGGGTATCACACCTATGCTAAAAAGAAAAAAGTAACCGATCACGATTTATACGATGTAGCTTCCATGACCAAAATTCTGGCAACCTTGCCATTAGTGATGCAATTGGAAGAAAACAAAAAAATATCGTTAAGCACGACATTAGATAAATTATCATCCAAGTATAAAGGCACCAACAAAGACAAGCTGAAAGTAGTAGAAATACTATCGCATTATGCACGCTTAAAACCTTGGATTCCTTTTTATGTAAATACCTTAGATACTGTCACAAAAAAGCCTGCTGCCAAATGGTATAGTCGCAAAAAATCAAAAAAATATGCGGTCAAAGTTGCTGATAATCTCTACATGAATGCAGAATACAAAGATTCCATCATGCAGCGCATCATTGACAGCGACTTATTAAAACGCAAAAAATACAAATACAGCGATTTGCCTTTTTACATCCTAAAAGACTATGTAGAAACGACTTACAAATCGAACTTAAACACCTTAACACAAGACAATTTTTACAAATCTTTGGGTGCGCATCGAACGACCTACAATCCGTTAGAAAAATTTTCAAAAAAAGTGATAGTTCCTTCTGAAAAAGACGACTACTACCGTAATCAAGTTTTGCAAGGCTATGTGCATGATATGGGCGCAGCAATGCAAGGTGGCATCGGCGGACATGCAGGATTGTTTAGTACAGCAAACGATGTGGCAAAAATGATGCAAATGTACATGCAAGGCGGAACGTACGGAAATGTACAGTACTTAAGCGCAGCTACGATTGACAAGTTTAACAATTGTTACTATTGCCACAAAGACAATCGACGTGGAGTCGGATTTGACAAACCGCAATTAGGCGATGTAGGACCAACCTGTGGTTGCGTTTCTATGAAGAGTTTTGGACATTCTGGCTTTACAGGAACCTATACGTGGGCAGACCCGGAAGAAGAAATAGTTTACGTATTTTTGTCAAACAGAACCTTCCCGACGATGACGAACCGAAAACTGATTAAAACTGATATACGAACCAAAATTCAGCAGCTTATTTACGAAGCTATTGAAGAGTAAACTAACTTGATTTGAAAATAGCAATTGTATGTTATCCAACCTTTGGAGGTAGTGGCGTTGTTGCCACAGAGTTAGGCATTGCCTTAGCAAACAGAGGACATGAAATACATTTTATAACGTATAAGCAGCCTGTTCGTTTGGCTTTATTAGGCGAAAACATTCACTTTCACGAAGTATTTGTACCCGAATATCCATTGTTTCATTACCAACCGTATGAGCTTGCTTTGTCGAGCAAATTGGTTGATATGGTAAAACTGCATAAAATTGATTTATTGCATGTGCATTATGCTATTCCGCATGCGTATGCAGGATACATGGCAAAAAAGATGTTGGCGGAAGAAGGCATTACCATTCCGATGGTGACTACTTTGCACGGAACGGACATTACTTTAGTGGGAAGTCATCCGTTTTACAAGCCTGCGGTTACATTTAGCATCAACAACTCGGATGTGGTGACTTCGGTGTCGGAAAGTTTAAAGCAAGATACCTTGCGTTTGTTCAATATAAAGGGTGAAATTGATGTCATTCCAAATTTTATAGACGCTTCCAAATATAATCACGGATTTACAGACTGTCAACGTAGTTTGATGGCGATTGAAGAAGAAAAAATTGTCACACACATTAGTAACTTCCGTAAAGTCAAACGTATTGACGATGTAGTAAAGATATTCTACGAAATACAAAAGGAAATTCCTGCCAAACTGATGATGGTAGGGGAAGGGCCAGAAAAGGAAGCTGCGGAGCTTCTGTGTGAAGAACTAGGCATTGCCAACAAAGTCATTTTCTTTGGAAACAGTAATGAGATTGACAAAATTCTATGTTTCTCAGACTTGTTCCTGTTGCCTTCAGAAACCGAAAGTTTCGGATTGGCAGCTTTGGAAGCAATGATTTCTTCTGTTCCTGTCATATCGAGTAATACAGGAGGAATACCCGAAGTTAATATACATGGCGTTTCGGGTTATCTAAGTAATGTTGGCGACGTACAAGACATGTCGCGCAATGCATTAAAAATCTTAAAAGACGACAAAAAATTAGAAAAATTCAAGGCAGCAGCCAAGCATCAGGCATTACAATTTGACATTAACAAAATTGTGCCTGTATATGAGTTTATCTATCAAAAGGCTTTTGAGATGGCTTGATTTTGATACGCCTTGCTTCGACAGGATCAGTACATGCACTTTTGGGGCACTTCGCGTTGTTTGTCATATACTTTTACATTTAAAATTCATCACTAGAAACGTCACTGCGAGGCGTTTGCGCCGTGGCAGTCTGTGTATTTTATAACGAAATTGTTTTTTGAAGTTACAGATTGCCACGTCACTATGTTTTTTATAAAGATAAATCAAAGTGTATCAATGACAAGTCATATTTTAATCCTCCACAATTAACGATTCTGAATTGATACAAAATCGCAACCCACTTGGTTCTGGACCATCAGGGAACACGTGTCCCAAATGTGCATCGCAGGTACTGCATGTTACTTCTACGCGTATCATACCATACGAAGTATCTTTAATATAATCAATTACATTATCTTTTACAGGTTCTGTGAAGCTTGGCCAACCACTGCTAGATTCAAACTTCAAATTAGCATCAAACAACGGTGTTTTACAACATACACAACTATACACACCTGGATCGTAGCGACTGCAATGTTCTCCAGAAAAAGCGCGTTCTGTCCCTTTCTGTCGCGTAATATAATACTGATCGGGCGTTAATTGCGCTTTCCATTCCGCTTCTGTCTTTTCTACACGTGTATCTGGTTTCTTATTTCCGTTTGTGGCATAGTGTATAATGTCTTTCCAAGTAAGCATATTTCTGTTTGTTTTTCTTTTTGTAAAGATACTGATTTTCGAAATGAAAACCTTTTAGATTTTCTAACGCTCTTAGCCTTGTTTCCGCTGGAATCTCTTAGATTGCTTCGCCTTTAGATTTTTTTGATACGTCTTTGCGATCTCCAACTTGATTGAAGTGTGGCAATCTGTTTCTTTTGGAAACTATTTTTCCTTAGAAACTATACTAATTCCTAAAGACTAATTCCTAAAACTTTAGATTCGCTGTTACCATTTTAGTTAGAATTTTTAGAAGTTTTTTGAATTTGATAAATGTAGTTTTTTACTCTCCAGACTTGTATTATCTTCTTGTTTTGCTTCGGAAACTCTAGTGGAAATTAAGATGTTTTTGTTGTGAGTTACTTTTTGTTTATTAAACTTTCCATTTTTACTTTAGTGTCATACTATATCTACAGCAGCAGCATATCTGTCTAATAAATCATTGAATTACATAATCAATAATGTACTGCAACTACAGAATCATAAGATCAAAACCTGAAGATAATTTAGAACGATTTTCGATGTTTGCAGAGAAGATATTTTGAGTCTTGCAAAAACGTTAACATTTAATTAACAAGATAAAACTGTAAAAAAGAGCTAAAATTCAACGCTTATTTGCAAAATTCGACGCTTACAAAATAATGTTGGTGTGAATTGGAATAATACTTTCCTTTAATACACAAAAGCAAAACTCAAACGCTTTTTCCCCGCTCTTTTTTTAATAGCGTTAATCACTAAAAAACACATTGCATGATTGTAGAAAAAACAAAAAAACAAAAATCTAGTATTGTAAATGATGCTAGGTATCTCCGTGTGGGTAGTAAACACAAAGGCGACTATATTGACAAGTCGCAAATCATTTACATAGAAGCTTGCGAGAGTTACTCGTGGATATTTCTAAAAGACGGTTCAAAAATTCTCAGTTGTAAAACAATTGGATTTTATGAGGAATTATTTTCTGATGACGATTTTTCGCGTATTCATCGCTCGTATCTCATCAATCTTTCACATCTAAAACAGTATGAGCCGCGCTACAGATTGGTGTATTTAAACGGCGAACATGTCCTTCCCGTAAGCCATCGCAAAAACCGAATCATTTCTAAAATGACACGTAATCAAGAACTCAAC
>CAZHSA010000066.1:0-14472 GCA_964535135.1 uncultured Kordia sp. | reverse complement strand
ATTGACAGACATTCCGATAGAATGCAATACAAAGTCAATTTTCCCGCCAAGGATTTCCATAGATTTTTCTACAAGGTTTTGAATGTCTTCTTCATTGGTTGCATCTGCAGGAATAATTTCTGAACCTGTTTTTTCTGCTAAGTCCTTTATTTTTCCCATACGCATCGCAATTGGCGCGTTTGTCAATACAAACGTTCCACCTTCTTCATGCACACGTTCAGCAGTTTTCCATGCGATAGAATTTTCGTCTAAAGCACCAAATATGATTCCTTTTTTTCCTTTTAATAAGTTATATGACATGCTTGTTATTTTTAAGTCGTTTGGTGGTTCAAATATATGGTAAAAGATTGAAATGAGCATTTTCTACATTCCGAATCTTGTTTTTTATGATTGTAATAATTCTTTTGCGTTTGCCAATGCAGAATCCGAAATTTTAGCACCACTTAACATCTGCGCTATTTCCTGTATACGCTCTTCTGCCTGCAATTCTTTTAATTGTGTGGTTGTGACTTCGTTAATGTCTTGCTTGTACACTTTAAAGTGTTGTTTTCCTTTGGCTGCAATTTGTGGCAAATGTGTAATGGCGAACACTTGCATTGTTTTGCTCATTTTTTGCATAATGCTTGCCATTTTGTTGGCAACTTCGCCCGAAACACCTGTGTCAATTTCGTCAAACATAATGGTTGGCAATTGCATGTATTTTGATAAAATTGCTTTGATACACAACATAACACGCGACAATTCTCCACCAGAAGCGGCTTTTTTCAATTCGTTGAAGTTTCCGCCTTTGTTGGCTGCAAATAAAAATTGTAAATCGTCCATACCGTTAGCGTAAAACTGATCTGACATTTGTACGCTGATGTTGAAACGCGCATTTGGCATTCCCAGCGTTGCCAGCATATTTTCTAACTGTTGTACTAATGTCGGAATTCCTTTAGCACGTTTGGCATGAATCCCTTTTGCAATTTGCATGAGCTGTTTGCTCAAATCTTTTAATTGTTGTTCTTTGGCTTGAATGTGCTCGTCTATATTTTCTGAGATGGATGCTTTTTCAGAAAGTTCCGTTTGAATCGTTCGCAATTCTTCAACAGAAAGTACGCTGTGTTTTTTTTGTAGATCAAATATTTTTTGAAGCTTTCCAGAGATTTCTTCTAGCAATTCCGGATCGAAAGAAGCTTCACTTTGCAAATTGATGACTTCGTTATAAATATCATCTAACTCAATGTATGAGCTTTTAATGCGTTCTGCCAATTGTGCAAATTCAGGAGCAATACCCGCAAGTTTTCCTGAAGTTACTTGCAATTCTGACAATACATTTAACAAACCAACTTGCTCGTCAGAAAGCAATTGTTCTGAAGCGCTTAAATTGGTTTTAATATCTTCCGCATTGTTCAAACGTTCGTATTGCGCTTCTAAGTCAGACAGCACTATGCCTTCTAGTTTTGCTTCTTCAAGTTCTTTCAGCAAAAACATATTATAATCATGCTCTTTCTCTAAATCTGCTTGTTCTTCACGTATTTTTTTTAGTTCTTTTTGTGTGAATTGATAGATTTTCAGCAATTCTTGATACGCATGCACTTCTTTTGAAACATTTGCTAAAATATCAATGACTTGAAATTGAAATTGATTGTCCGTAAGCTGCAAAGTTTGATGCTGCGAATGAATATCAATCAATTGATCGCCCAAGGCTTGTAATACGTCTAAACGCACGGGAACGTCATTGACAAATGCTCTGGATTTCCCGGAAGGTAATATTTCACGACGTACAATGGTATCGTGATCATAATCAAGATCATTATCCGTAAAAAAACTTTTGAGTTTGTACTTTTTAACAGCAAACTCCGCTTCAATTACACATTTACGATCTTTGTTTTTTAAAGATGATAAATCTGCACGTTTTCCTAGTATCAAAGCCAATCCACCAAGAAGAATAGATTTTCCAGCACCAGTTTCACCTGTAATGATAGACAATCCTTTATCAAATTCCACTTGTAAAGAGTCTATGAGCGCAAAGTTTTTTATAGAAAGTTGTGTGAGCAATGCAGTTGCGTTTTTAAGTACGTTAGTTTCTACTCACAAAAATAGCGTATTGCTATAAATTTTCGCAAAAATCAGAATTTAATTTTTCCCCATTTTGTAGCATGAAACGGAGCTACTTTGTTTAAGGTTTCCACCAAACGTACCACATTTACTTTGGGTCCACCCGAAAATACTTGTTGAATTTCTTCTGCTTTGGCGTCAAAAAATGTTTGTAATAAGAAAGAATTCGGTCTTCGGTTGTTTAGTGCTTTAAAGATTTCTAACGTATTGCTAATCGCTGATTTTCCTGCTCGTGGATCGTCTGCCATCACGTCCAAGCCTACTCTGTGGTAGTTATACATTACAGTTCTGTATTCTTTGTGCGTGTTGTTTAGCATATTGTCCAACAGTGTCCAACGCGTACGGTTTCCATCTGCTTGTTTCCATCCTAAAAACGAACTTGTTTGTGATAAGTTTACGATTTGTTGTGCTTGTGCATAATAATCTGATCCTCCACGAAGTGAAAATGTATCTGCGTCAATTCCTAAAATAATGTATACATAATACGCCATTACAGATACTAAATTGGTTGTAAATGCATTTGGATTGTATACAATTGGTTGAAATTCTTGATAGATAAATCGAAACTGACGATCGTTAAAGTTGAATACTGGCGACTCAAAAGACGAATTGTAAATTGGTCGTGAAGATTGCACTTGAAGTGTAGCTACAAATTCGTCAGAATTGTACTGTGATACCGTGATCAACATATTACAATTGATGCGTTCACTTGCTTTAAACTTTTTGTTGGTCCATTGCGTTTTGTTCACAAAATCATTCAACGAACGTTCGAGCGTTTTAAAAATTTGCTGATTCGTTTGATTGATTTGTTGTGTATCAACGGTAATTTGACAGTTGAGTTCTTGTGCAGTGGTTGTAAATACTACACTAAAAAGTAAGATGCTTAAAAAAAGATTACGCATGGATTCGCTTTAAAATTTCATTAAATATATCAATGGCTACTTCGGCTTTCGATTTTAACCCAAAGGCTAAGGTATTCATTTTTTTGTCAATAATAGTGACTTTATTGGTTGGTTTTCCAAAACCTGCTCCTGTATCGTTTAGAGAATTGAGCACAATCATGTCTAAATTTTTACGTGTCAACTTCCCTTTGGCATTTTCTAATTCGTTCGTTGTCTCTAACGCAAAACCGACTAAAAACTGTGATTCTTTTATTGCTCCTAGTGATTGTAGGATGTCTTTCGTTTTGATTAACTCTATCTGTAACGATGAATCCTTCTTTTTTATTTTCTGAGTAGCAACATCTTTTGGTTTATAATCGGCAACTGCTGCAGAAAGTATGGCAATATCAGCCGATGGAAACGCCGAATGTGCCGCTGTATACATGTCTTCCGTATTCACAACATCAACGACAGTAACTGAAGCATGTGAAATACTGAGATGGTTTGGTCCAGCAATTAATGTGACCTCAGCACCTAAATTTGCTGCTGTTTTGGCGAGTGCAAACCCCATTTTCCCAGAAGAATGATTCCCGATAAAACGCACAGGATCAATAGCTTCATAGGTTGGCCCAGCCGTGATCATTACTTTTTTTCCTTTCAGCGGAAGCTGATCTAAAATATCATTTTCAATAAATGAAACAATATCTTCAGGTTCTGCCATGCGACCTTCGCCTACCAATCCACTCGCGAGTTCGCCGCTAGTTGCAGGAATCATCGTGTTTCCGAATTTTGTAAGGGTTTCAAAGGAGTTTTTTGTCGATGGATGTTTATACATGTCCAAGTCCATCGCAGGCGCAAAATATACAGGACATTTTGCAGAAAGATACGTGGCAAGTAATAAATTATCACTGTTGCCTGAAGCCATTTTGGACATCGTATTTGCCGTTGCAGGTGCAATCAACATAAAATCTGCCCATAAACCTAACTCTACATGATTGGTCCACACATCGTTTTCATCTTCTTCATTTGTAAACGAAGAGTGCACTGGATTTTTTGATAATGTAGATAAGGTAAGTGGTGTAATGAAGTCTTTAGAAGCAGGCGTCATGATCACTTGGACTTCGGCGCCTGCTTTTATGAATAACCGTACTAAGGAAGCTGTTTTGTAAGCAGCAATGCCAGCAGTAATGCCGAGTAAGACTTTTTTGCCACTTAAAATAGACATCTCTTAAGCTTCTTCTTTTGTGTTACGGTAGTATATTTTCTCTTCCAACCATTCCTGTACTGCAATAGCGTGTGGCTTTGGAAGTTTTTCGTAGAATTTAGATACTTCGATTTGCTCTTTGTTTTCAAAGATTTCTTCTAAACTATCGTTATGTGTAGCAAATTCGTCTAATTTCTCGATGAGTTCTTTTTTGATTTCAGAGTTGATTTGAATGGCTCTTTTAGCCACAACAGAAATTGCTTCATAAATGTTATCTGTTGGTGAGTCAAACTGATTTCTCTCAATCGTTTTGGTGCTTACTGGAGCGTCTAAGTTTTTAATATCAACCATATTTGTTATTTTGAAATTTTTGCTAATTCTTCTGTGATGGAAGCCATAATTTTGTCAGCTTCTTCTTTGTATTGTGATTCCGGATAAAACTTTACCAATGTTTTGTATGCTGATGCTGCCTCATTGAAACGTTCTTCCATCAATGATTGAAAGCTTCGCATAGCCAAGTTGTACATTGCTTCTAACTTTAAATACATGGCATCTTCCCTAAATTTTGTTCCTGGATAGTCAGAAAGGAAATTTTCCGTTGCTTTGATAGAGGCTTTGTAATCTGAAATTGTATTGTATTGCTTCGCTATTTCGTACGCTTTCTTCTCTATTTTTGTAGTCAGCTCATCAACCATCGCATTGGCTTCATCAAGCATTTCTGATTCTGGATAGTTATTGATAAACCCTTGTAATTTGTTGATCGCCGTCACGGTTTCTCTTTGATCAATACTGTAACGAGGCGATTGCATGTAATAACTTTTTGCTTCATAAAAAGAAGCTACTTGCAAGCTATCACTTTTTGGGTAGGAACGTACAAAACGCTCAAATTGATATCCCGATACAATGTATTGTTCTATTTCGAACAGCGTACGTCCATACAAAAATGTAACACGTTCTCCTTGAGGCTTTCCTCTATATTTTGGTACAATTTGCTCAAAAAGTCTACTTGATTTTTTGAACTTTTTTTCATTGAACAAACGCTCTGCAAGTTCGTATTTTACTTTTGTATCTTCCGATTTCAGTGCTTTTTGGTATTCACTACAAGAAGCAAGGGTAACTACTGCTATAATTAGGTATAGAAATTTTGGCATCTTTTTAAACATCTGGCAAAAATAGGTATTTATTATGTATTATGAAAACATTTTTAAGACCGCTAAAATAACAGTACAAATCTGTTTTTGGCATTCTTTATCATAGTTTTAACTTTTTTTAGATTTTTAGACGCGCTTCGCTTATAGAAACGCTTCGCTTTAGTATCGCTTTCGCTTTTAGTATTTTCGTATTTTGGTAGCGCTACGCTGTTAGTATATTGATATTTTGGCAGACTAATTTTTGAGATTTTTGTTACTCCGTTATCAAATCGACTCATTTTCAAATTAACGAATTAACTAGTATCGCTGCGCTCTGTTGTGTGTTGTCGGTTGTCATAACTTTTACATTTAAAATTTTGAGTTTTATATTTTACATTTAATTTTGTTTGTTGCTTCGTTATTGGCAAGCGAATACTCTAGTTGGTGAGTTTTGAGGTTCTTTGTCAATTCATTATCAAATCAACACATTTTCAAATCATCAAATTAACTACACACTCACATAAAATTTGAAACTTTAGCGGTTTATATAGATTTCTGATTTTCTTTTACTTACAATCTGTTTCATTAGTTTATAAAGAGTATATCGTACACTATAGAAGTTTTGCTATCGTCAGAAAAATTTGTAGTTTTAAGAGATTCTTATAAGTTTATTAACCATTTACTCGTATTGCAATGATTCATATAGATCGTACTGCTGTTCCAATTCCATCTGCGCTTCTTCCTAATAATCCCAGATTAAACAAAGAAATTGAAAAAGCTAAAACTTTTTTTGAAACTCCAGAGTATGCAAGAGGGCAACGAAGGTTTCAATTTAAAAATTATGCAGACAGAAGCATCAGACAAGCGTTAAATGAACTTTTTCATGGAAAATGCGCGTATTGCGAAACGCATTTTTTACAAAGTCATGTTGGAGATGTTGATCATTACCGTCCAAAGAGTTCTGTTATGGAATCACCAGATCATCCAGGATATTGGTGGCTAGCGAATGATTGGGACAATTTTTTATCCGCATGTACACTTTGCAATAGAAGAAGTAGAGATAAAAATGGTTTTAGAGGAAAAGGAAATCATTTCCCTGTAAAGGACGAATCGAAAAGAGCGTTTTCACCAGATGATAATTTAGCCGAAGAAGTTGCTTTAATTTTAAATCCTTGTATTGATTTTCCTGAAGAA
This sequence comes from uncultured Kordia sp., assembly GCA_964535135.1. Taxonomy (GTDB): domain Bacteria; phylum Bacteroidota; class Bacteroidia; order Flavobacteriales; family Flavobacteriaceae; genus Kordia. Next base: position 7,963 of record CAZHSA010000066.1, on the reverse strand, counting down.
CACTTTATGTATACTGATGAAGGTGTGATTGTGTCTAAAACAGAAAGAGGAAAAGCATCAATCATGATTTTAGGCTTAAATCGTACGGCGCTTGTTTTAGCACGTAAAGAAACGATCACCACTATTAAAGCCGCTATTGCTAGAATTTATAAATTGCTTGAGTCAGATGTAAAAGATCCTGAATTTTTGAAATCAGAAATCCAAGTTTTACAAAAAATGACGAATAGCGCTGAAGAGTATGCCGGACTTAAAAGACAATATGTGTTATCCTTTATAAAAGAGCTTGAAGAATTTGAACCAGAACCTTTACAAACGAGGTCTTTCGAGTACACCAAAACCTATACAGAAGACGAAAAACAAGCAGCAACAAAAGAATATGAAGACTTTACGCAAGAAGTAGAAAGCAGTTACATGAATGTAGAATCCGAAATGAATTCTATGTATATGCTGAAAGAACATTTTGTTGCTAAAATTGAATTGACCAACGTAAAAACATATCAAAATCAAGAATTTAATTTAGCAAATGATGATGGCAATTTTGTATTGTGGCTCATGTTATTAGGAGAAAATGGTACTGGAAAAAGTACCGTTTTAAAATCCTTATGCATGAATTTGTGCGATATTGATTATTTTCAGAATATGATTCGAATGGATTTAATTGATCCAACGAGTTTTATAAAACATGGAGAATCTAAAGCGACTATTAAAGTATGGATGACAGGAAGTAAAAATCCTAGAATCTTAGAATTGGAAAAGGATTCGGTGACATTTACCAACGCACAAGAGCAACGTGTTACGCTACCATTACCATTGCAAGAAGAAAATATGCAAAGTAACGTTTGGTCCTCTCCTACTTTCTTATTGGCGTATGGCGCTACGCGATTGCTTCCAAGAGGCTCCAAACATGAAGCCAAACATATTGTCAATAAAATGAATAAGCTCGACAATCTTTTCAATCCTTTTATTCCGTTAGGAGATGCCGAAAAGTGGCTTTTAAATTTAGATGAAAAATTGTTCCGACGAGCCGCTATTATTATCAAAGATTTATTGCGCATTCCTGAAGATGAAGAAATTTTAAGAACCGAAAATGAAGTAAAAATATATGTCAATCATCATTTAGAAACCTTCAAAGATTTAAGTGATGGTTATCAGTCTGTCATGGCATTGACAACCGATATTTTACAATTGGTAATGAATTTCTGGGAAAATCCAGATGAAGCCAGAGGTATTGTTATTATTGATGAAATTGGCGCACACCTGCATCCGCAATGGAAAATGCGCATTGTAAGTAGCATTCGCAAAGCCTTTAAAAATATGCAATTTATTGCTTCTACGCATCAACCGTTATGTTTGAGAGGTTTGGATAATGGCGAAGTGATTTTGATGCGACGAGATGCTGATAGACTTGTAGAAGTGATCACAGAACTTCCAAATCCTAAAGAATTGCGTATTGGTCAAATTTTAACGTCGGTATTTGGTTTGAGTTCTACGATGGATCCAGAATTAGAAGCTGAATTTAATCGCTATTTTGAATTGCGAGCTATGAATTCAAGATCCGAAGAAGAACAGGAAGAAATGAGCGCGTTGGAAGCGCAGTTAAAACCTGATTTATTGTTAGGTGAAACTTTGTTGAATACGCAAGAATATAAAATCGTAAAAGAAAAATATGAGTTTTACAAGAAAAATGAAAAACCAAGCGATCTAGAAAAGCTCACGGATGATACTTTATCAGCCGTACAAGAACTTTGGAAATCGTAACATATTCATGGTAACTTTCACAGTATGATAAAAATTAATCGTCCAGAGACTCCAGCTATCAAAATATACACAGAAAAGACGAAATCGCTCGCTCCTGAACTGCGCGCCAATTTGTTGAAATTGATTGCCGAAGATGCTGTCCATTTTCAAGGTTTTGTTTCACGATTAGAAGACGAAAATGAAATGTTTACCAAAGCAGAAGAAGAAACCTTAGAAGCCATCAATTATTATGCGGATCCCGACAATTTTAAAGTGGAAGGTAAAAAAGCACCAAGCTTTACGGTGTATAAAGACAAAGAGTTAAAAGAGAAGATTCGTACTGTATTCAATGATAAATGTGCGTATTGCGATAGTAAGTTTTTAGCCAATAGCAATGCCGATATTGAGCATTTTAGACCTAAAAAAGCGTTCAATCCTTTTAGAGATGCTGTAGACGAAAAACTCATAGAACCTGGATATTATTGGTTGGCTTCAGATTGGCACAATTTACTGTGGTCGTGTATTCTTTGCAATCGGAAAAGCAATTTAGATCAACCCAATGTGGAAGGTTTGAAACCGCTAGGAAAGAAAAACCGTTTCCCCATTGCCGAAGAAACAAAACGCATACGATCGCACAACCAAGATTTAGATACTGAAAAAGATATTTTATTGATTATTGATCCTTGTACCGACGATCCTGACGACCATTTTGTATTTCCTGTGTCCGAAGAAAAAGATGTTGGCATTGTAAAAGCCAAGATTTTAGACGATAATCAGCCTAGCAAAAAAGGCGAAATTTCCATTGCTTTATATGGTTTAAACCGAACAAAATTAGTGGCCGATCGTATGGAAGCTGGCTTGGACTTAAAATCTATTTTCATGGGACTTTTAGATAGTATTGAAGCCTTCTCACGAAAGAAAAATGCAGGAGAAGATACTTCCGAAGAAATTGAAAAGTTCAAATTCCAAAAGGCGCGATTTCAATCAAAAATGAAAGCAACCTCCGATTATTTAAGCTTTAAAAAAATGCTATTGGAAGATTTTAAAAACTTTCCACAATTGCAACGCTTGGGGTTGACTATTGAGAGTTTGTTGGAGTGAGGTTGTTTTGTTGTTAATTCGTCTATTTGTTAATTCGTCTATTTGTTGATTTGTCAATTTGATAATAAGTAAACAAGAACCTTGTATGTAATATACCAAAATACGACGCGCAATAGCGAGTCTAACAAGTCTAAAAGGCGAAGTGCGTCTAATAAAACCTACAATTTCTTCGTATGACTAATTTTATGATGATCTAATACAGTATATCCTTCTTCATCAAAATGAAATGCTTTTTCAAAGGCTACATTCATGAGTAATTCTTCAAAAGTATAGGAATGAAGTTTATACACTTCTTCGTTGAACGCTTCATCGTAGTAAGAAACCATAATGAGAAATTCTCCATTGAGGTTTTTTAACTCGTCAGAAGAAAATTTATCTAAAGGCGATTTTTCATCAATCTCATGCACCAATGTCCACGTGGTTGGCAAATACGTAATATGATCTCTTTCCAGCTTAAGCTGATAAAAATTACGGCGATAACCCAGTTTTTTGTCATCTTCTGTAATTGCCAGCGTAACTTTTACACGCGGATTGATCATAACATCAGTTTTGCTATTCATCAACCGAAACATCAACGCCTTTCCATCTTTAAAATCGCGATAAATAATATGTTCACTAAACTGAATGGATGCTTTGGGTTTTGAAAAACGTCCGTATAGCAATCCTGTGACAAATGAAAAACTTAACAATCCGGCGACCGCTTGAAAACTAGACACAATTCCCGCCAAAATACTTGTAGGCGCCATAGCTCCGTATCCTAGAGTTGTAATGGTTTGTGAAGAAAAGAAAAAGGCATTGACAAAGTCTGCAAAAAAGTTTTCTGGTGCTACCGAAATATATTCTACACCAATCAATACATATACAAAAGCAAATACCATATTGATAACAAAATAGACTAGGAAAACCCACAAGAAAAATCGCGACCAGCTAATATCTACCAAATACGCGTACAACGCAGAAACGCCCGTTTTGCCATTAAGGTGTTTTATATTGAACGAGCCATCTTTGTTTACAATTCGTCTAGCAGATGTGATTGCATCTTCTCCTAAACCAGGATCTTTTACTTTTTTTGCCATGCAATTTTTACGAATTTAGTGCTTCCGTAAATGTACGTAACTTTTCTTTGAGTGCTGCAGATGCTTCTACCAAAGGCAAACGTACTGTTGCTGTAGAAAGATTCAACAATTCAAAAATGGCTTTGATTCCTGCCGGATTTCCTTCTTCAAAAATTAAATCAATTGCAGGCATAAGTTGGTAATGAAGTTTGTTCGCTTCTGCACCTTTTCCCGCCAAGGCCAACCGTACCATTTCTGAAAATTCGTTTGGATATCCTTGACCGAGTACAGAAATGACACCTGCGCCACCAGCTTGCACCATTGGTAAGGTAATCATATCATCTCCCGAAATAACCAAGAAATCTTCTGGCGCATCTTTTAGCAAACGCATGGCTTGTACGATATCACCTGCGGCTTCTTTTACCGCAATGATATTTCCAAAATCAGTTGCAAGTCTAATCACCGTTTCTGGCAATATATTACTTGCTGTTCTTCCAGGAACATTATACACGACAATTGGTTTTGAAGTCGCTTCTGCAACCGCTTTAAAATGCTGATAGATACCTTCTTGCGTAGGTTTATTATAATATGGAGACACCGAAAGAATGGCATCAATATCGCTTAAGTCGCTTGTTTTCAATTCATGTACAACGGCTGCCGTATTATTTCCGCCTATACCTAAAATGATTGGCAAACGCTTGTTATTGGCTTTGATCACAGTAGCAATCACTTCTTGTTTTTCGTCGTTTGTCAGTACCGCGTTTTCTGCTGTAGTACCCAAAACCACCAAATAGTCTATGCCGCCATCAATTACATGCTTTACAATGTTAGTCAATGCAATTGTGTCCACTGAAGTGTCTTCTTTAAAAGGTGTCACCAACGCAACTCCAGTTCCGATGAATTTCTTCATTATTATAATTTATTAAGTATCTGTAAATATGTATGTAATTCTTTCGCAAATGTTGCGATGTCTTCTTCTTTTGTTTGAATGATAACATCGTGAATATCTTGATCGCCACCTTGAATACCAACTTTAAACGTTGCCGCTTGCAAGCCAGACGCCAATTGTAACGCAACAATATCGTCACTGTAATAACTGATGAGCAAGTCGAAAGGTTTGCTTAAAAATTGCTGTAATTCTTCTGTTTTTGCTTTTCCTTTCCAACCAAAATCTTTTTCGTAAAAAACAGGATGATCAACTTCTCGGTTTTTTTGAACGTTTTTATGATAATACAACACGTCTACTGCAACAGTAAACTGTAAGCTTTGTACAATATGTGCAACATTTTCAGTTGTATCAGCATTCACAATCAATCCCACCGTTTGAATCGGTGTAGCTTCCACTTCTTTTGTGGTGGTTTTGTGTAGCTTTTGTGTAAGTACTTTCTTAGCAGACTTCTGTTGTAATCCTTTTAAAAACATGAATACGAATTGATATTCGACAAAAATACTCTTTTTCCATAAAAAAGAGATGCATGTATTAGTATGCATCTCTTTGGTTTTAAAAAATTACGAATCCAGTTCTTCCTCACGAACGTTGGATATACAGCAAGTTACGCGGAGTTTTTGAGAAGAAAAAAATAAGTTTGTAAGCGTCGTTTTTTAACAATGAACGTCGTTTTTTGGCAAGTATTCACAAAAAAAGTGTGTGGTTTTACAATTATTTAGTGTGATTGGCTATGACGATATCTTGTATTTTTTATAATTTGCCACATATTTTACTATTTATGAGAAAAATTATTGCGCTGCTTGCCATTTTTATAGCAGTTTCTTGTTCGCAAGAAAAACAAGGTGTCTCCAAAATTGAAGGAAAACGTATCAACATCAACGATTCTTTAGTGAGTGATGAAAAAATTGAAGCTTTTATCAAACCCTTTCGTGAGCGTATCGAAGATGATATGAACAAAATACTCAGTTATGCACCAAAGGATATGCATAAAAATGATGGTGAGTTAGAGACCACGATCGGAAATTTAATGGCAGATTTTGTAAAATCGCAAAGTGAACCGATTTACAAGAAGCGAACCGGAAAAAGTATTGATGTTTGCTTGTTGAATCATGGTGGAATTCGTGCGCCAATCCCGAAAGGACCAATCAAGACACGAACCGCTTTTAATGTGATGCCGTTTGAAAATTCGATTGTAGTTGCTGAATTGACTTCCGAGAATATTCACAACTTGATAGCCTATTTGGTAAAAGCAAAACGCGCACATCCAATTTCAGGATTAACCATTAAGCTCGATAAAAACGATACAGTAACAGAAGCATTGATCAACGGAAAACCGATTGAAGCCGATAGAACGTATGCCGTAGTTACGTCTGATTATTTACAAAACGGCGGCGATCGTATGAATTTCTTGAAAAATCCAGAAACGCTCGAAGTTTTAGATTACAAGATTAGAAATGCTATGATTGATTATTTTAAAAGTGTTGACACCATTCCTGCACGTTTGGATGGACGATTTGTGCAACAATAACCTATTTATGATGAAGAGAAGAGATTTTATACAAAATTCGTTGGCTTCTAGTGCGTTTGTGACATTAGGAGGTTTGTCTTTACAAAGTTTTACAGCGAGTTCCGCAAAGAAACATATTACCATTTTACATACCAATGACGTTCACAGTCATATAGATCCGTTTGGCGCGAATCATCCGAGAAATCCAAATCAAGGTGGCGCAGCGCGTAGAGCGAGTTTAATTGCTAATATCCGAAAGGAAAACCCAAATACCTTATTGTTAGATGCAGGCGATATTTTTCAAGGAACGCCATATTTTAATTATTATGGTGGCGAATTGGAGTTTAAGCTGATGAGTATGATGAAGTACGATTTGGCAACGATTGGAAATCACGATTTTGATAATGGTATTGACGGATTGTACGCGCAGTTACCAAATGCAAACTTTGATTTTGTGTCTGCCAATTACGATTTTAAAAACACCGTTTTAGATACGCATGTAAAGCCGTATAAGATTTTTATGAAAGATGGCATTAAGATTGGAATTTTTGGTCTTGGTGTAAAATTAAGTGGTTTGGTAGACAAGCGTATGTACAAAGAAACTGTGTACAACGATCCTATTGAAACAGCGCAAGACATGAGTCGTATTTTGAAAGAAGAAGAAAAGTGTGACTTGGTTATTTGTTTGTCGCATATTGGGTATCATTACAGAAAAAACCCTGAGCGTCCGTCTGATTTAAAATTAGCACGCGCTACCAAAGATATCGACTTGATTATTGGAGGACATACACATACATTTTTACCAAAACCTACGATAGAAAAGAACAGCATCGGCGAATCTGTCTTAGTCAATCAGGTTGGTGCGTATGGTATTTATGTGGGAAGAGTAGACTTTTATTTTGATACCGAGAAAAACGTCATTGCCAACGGAAAGTCGATTGTGGTGTAGGTTTTTTTAAACTTCTTTCACAGTAGTATCATCAACATCTTTGATAATCATATATTGCCACATTTTGTAATGTGAATACACGAAAAACACGTTGGCAAACATGGAATAAATCGGCTTTCTTTCCAAGAATAGAAACGCTCCGAATAATATGCCCATCAATGCCGTTGACAAACCTGATAACACCAGTGTTTTCGTAACTTTCGTTCTTTTGCTAATGTATGCCATTGTAGACATGAACGCGAAATACGCAATAGCAAATGAGTAGAAGATGACTTCACCGAAAATTTCATCTTTAATTCGATCTACATAAAAGAAAAAAGGCAACATATACACTGTCAAAAAAGGTACGGTACTGATAAGCAACTTTCGTGTAGAAATATAATGCGATTGCTTTAGAACAATGATACCATATACAGATAACGCAACTCCGCTACTTGCAATTCCGTAGCCAAGATTTTTTTCGATAAAAAAATAATAATCTGCAACTATAAAAGCCGCTAACGCTCCTAAATACAGTATGCTTTTCACCTCAACGTATAAAAAGTAACAAATGGTTATGGCAGGAATTGTTAGGACAATGGCATACTTTCGTGATATGTACTCTGGAAAGAAAAACCACAGAAGATCCACACTAGCAATACAAATGAGTAATATGACTAAAAGCT
>CAZHSA010000065.1:0-14803 GCA_964535135.1 uncultured Kordia sp. | reverse complement strand
GTTGTGATTTCGCATGATAGATGGTTTCTAGATCGTATATGTACACATATCTTAGCTTTTGAAGGAGATTCGCAAGTGTATTTCTTTGAAGGAAGTTTCTCTGATTATGAAGAAAACAAAAAGAAACGCTTAGGTGGCGACTTGATGCCGAAGCGTATTAAGTATAAGAAGTTGATTCGTTAGACTTCGGCTACGATCAGTCTACTGATATTGTTATTCCTGTCTTTCGATAATAACTCAAGATAAGTTTTGGCAGGAATCTATAAAGTATAACTCTAAAACCCTTGCAATTTGTGAGGGTTTTAATTTTTTGAAACGTCACTTCGAGTGATTTTTCGGAATAAAATGAAGAAAAATTGTATCGAGAAGTACTTTGAAAACTAATTATAATAAAGCTTTTCAATGATTTTAAATTTATTTGTAAGCACAAATTGCAAACTTACGCTAGCAATAGAAAATACTAAGCCTTAATTCCAGCCAACCCAAAAACATGCGCCAACCAATCATTCACAATGCAGTCTAAAATAATATGAATGCGCGGTTGATCGCTGTTATTTTTAACTTCGTGTTCAATATTGAAATTGCAATACCAACATTCGCCAGCTTTCATGGGAATTGGTTCGTCGTCTACTAAAATTTCAACCTTGTCGTTGGTTTGCACTGGAATGTGCAAGCGGACTTGTCCCAATTCAAAGCTATAACCTGTATCTCTGTGTTTTTGAATGCTGGCACCAGGATCTAACGTATGTACACGAAAGGTTTCTACATTGCATTGAAACATCTCAAAAATAGATAGCAAATACGGACACTTTTTTAGCGCATCATTAGGATGAAAAACAGGCAAACCGTCTGGACCGTTTTTTGGTTCAATAAAATGCTTCAACCACAAGGTTTCCAATTCTACAGAAGGATTATAGATATCTTCGTATTCTTTTGAAGAAAATTGAGCCAACTCTTTTTTTATAATATCAGGCTCAAATTCGAAAGGGAGTTTTATAGCATTCATGTCTCTAAAGTATGCATTATTTGGCAAATACTTCACTTTCATTAGAAAAAGCCTTGAATTCTAACGGATTTCCACTAAAATCAAATACAAACATTGTTCGTTGTTCTCCGGCTTGTCCAGCATACCTTGTTTGCGGTTTTACTACAAATTCGATCTTGTTAGCTTCAAAGGTTCGCTGCAAGTTTTCAAATTGAGGAATTGTCAACAAGCAGCCAAAATGCGGAATTGGCACATTGATTCCGTCTACTTTTCCGCAATAATCGAGTTTTGGAATGTTGTCACTGACATGTCCTGTTAATTGATGTCCGAAAAAATTAAAATCAATCCAATGTTCAGTAGAGCGACCTTCTGGACAGCCTAACATTTCTACATAAAATTTTCGAGTCAATTCTATATCTTTTACTTTAAAAGCGAGATGAAAAGCATTCATAGTTATTCGTGATTCTTTATAAAGTTTATTGTTTGCGCTATCCAAGCAGTGTCGTAAGATAACATCTTTTCAGGTTTAATTCCTTTCGATTCAATAGAAATAAATTGCAAATGCTTTTTTGAAGTTAGTGTAGCACTATAATTATTAGCTGGCGTTGTGTACGAGCTATTTTTAATCTCGTACGATGCTGTTCCTTGTGTTTGATCGCCCAAAATTATACAATTTTCATATTCCGAAAGTTTATACGTAAACTGTTCTGCATTACTTCCTGTTCTATGATTTACAAGCACATACACTTTATGCTTCTTTATGTATTTCTTTACGATTTTAAAGAAGATATCCGAGTTCCGATCTCCGCCACCAGTATTATCTCTTAAATCGATAATCAAGTATTTTTTGGAGAGTGAATTTTCTAAGGTTTTATAAAATTTTTCTGCATCGCGTAAAGTAGGATAAAACGAATTAAAACTTCCAATTTTCAAATAGGTAGTTTCGTCATTCAATTCTTCTCGTTTATAGGTTTCTTTCGGATGCAAAGCAAAAGAATGATTTTGTTTCGATTCATCTTTCTGAAAACGCATGGTCAAAAATGTTCCTTTATGGATGCGCTCCGTATACGAAATGATGCGTTTGTCCAACAAATTTCCACCAACAACACGCAAAAAATTAGTTCCATACGGCATCATCGTATACATGATTTCGCCGCGTTCCCAAAGAGGCAATTCACTGGAAAGAATTACACAATGATATAGATTTTCCTTCTTCTCAAAAAAGCAACCAAGCGTTACATAATTTTTTCGATAATAAATTCCTTCAATCGCATTAAATGATTTTTTTGAAAGGCTGTTTTCCAAACTATCCAAATCCATTTTAGGTTTTGGATAAGCTAAAAAAGTAGCTGATTTTTTTACTTTTTCTAAAACTACAGGATCTTTTAATTCTTTGTACACAATCTCGCTTTCTGATCCATAAATTTTGATGTGATTGTCGTTCAATGTCAAACTCAATTTGTTTACTAATACTAAACAATCAAAATTAGTGGTGACGTTTTTAGCTTTTTCAACGATTTTCGGATACATAGCTTTGTAAAGCGTTGCATTGCGTTTATACGCAGGTGTTTTTTTGAATTTTTTATGTAGAAAAGCTACATCAGTACTGCAATCGCAAGGAGGATTTTTTTGAGCAAAACTAGTTTGAGTACAGAAAAATAGTGATACGAAAAGTAGAAAATAGAGTTGTTTTTTCATAGAAATGATCAGTTTTGAATACCGTTTCTAAAGATACAATTAAAAAAAAATAAGCACGTACAGAATGACTTACAAGATGTTTTCTTTGACTACTACACTAAATTTAAAATTAAGATTTCACTGAAAGTATTTTACTATCTTATTTTTTCGTATTTTAGAGTGTTTTTAAAACTCAAATCTTTGAAAAACGTACTGCTGACTACTACCATTGTATACCTACTGATGATTCTTCCTGCACGGAGTCAAGATTTGCAGGAAGAACAAATTCGCGATAGTATTTCCAAATATATGGACATTTCAATCGACACCTATTATAAATATCAATACAATAAAACGATTGAAGCCGCAAATATTGGTATTAAATACGCAAATCAGATTAACGATTATTATTACTTAACTTTATTTTACAATGAACTCGGATTAGCGTATGATGGAATTTCAGAACTTCCAAAATCTAAAAAAAATTACTTAGAATCTTTACGTTTTTCTCAAAAAGTGGATAATGATACCATTAAAGGTTGGGTGTATAATAATTTTGCAAATTTATATTCGGAAGGTTTCAAAAAAATTGATTCTGCGCTTTTGTATTATAAAGAATCATTACGTTTAGCCGAGAAAACAAAAGATACTTTCGAAATACTAACACCGATCATCAATATTGGTTGGACGTATGCTGATAAGGATGATTATGAAACGGCATTTCCTTATTTAGAAAAGTCAGAACAAATGATCTTCACCAAGCATGGAGACAATTCTGCGAAAGCGCAAATCACGTATTTATTAGGACGTTATCATCTATATAAAAACAATTTAGAAAAGTCAGACGCCTATTTTCAAGATGCCATTATATATGCTACAAAGGCGAAAAAGGTAGAAGAGTTGATAGAAATTTATGAATATTATTCTCTATTAGCAGATAAACAAGGAAATCATAAAGTTGCTTTTGATCGACTTCAAACACATTTGAAATACAGAGATTCTTTATTTAGTGAGAAAAAGATCAAGGAAAATCAAATAGCTTTGGCAAAGTTTACGGTAGAAGATTTTAAGAATGATCTGGAACGTGTAAAAAAAGAACAGAAGTCACAAGAAACCATCATGAAGAAATCGCAACAAATCTCATATATATTGATGATTGCTGGCTTTATCTTGATTTTACTGTTGATCAACATGTTTAAAAATTATAAATTCCGAAACAAAGCATTACACAAACTTCGTTCAAAAAATGTCCAACTTCGTGAAGCAAAAGAAGAAGCAGAAGCACAGGCAAACTTAAAAGCACAGTTTTTCTCTACGGTAAGTCACGAATTGCGAACGCCTATGTATGGTGTTGTAGGTTTAACTTCTTTATTGTCAGAAGATTTTCCAAATTTGGAGCAGAATGAAAACTTCAAATCGCTCAAATTTTCAAGTACGTATTTACTCTCGTTGATTAATAATGTATTGCAGATTAATAAGATTGAATCGCAAGGTGTAAAGCTGGAAAGTATTCCGTTTAATGTAAAGAACTTGGTCAATGAAGTGGTAAATTCGTTCAGTTTTGCAGCGAGTCAGAATAAAAATAAAGTGCATCAAGAAATTGATCCAAAAATTCCAGAAATCCTCTTAGGTGATTCCGTACGCGTGTCACAAATTTTGATGAATTTGATAGGAAACGCCATTAAATTTACAGAAAACGGAAATATCTGGATTCGATTGGAGTCTGAAAGAAGCAACGATAAAACGCATACAATTAAGTTTTTCATTCAAGATGACGGTATTGGAATTCCAGAAGAAAAGCAAGTGTCTGTTTTTGACAAGTTTGTGCAGTTGCGTCCTATTGAAAAAAACTATCAAGGAACTGGTTTGGGCTTGTCAATTGTAAAACGATTACTATTATTATTTGACAGTGATATTTCACTGAAAAGTGAAGAAAACAATGGTACAGAGTTCTCTTTTTCCATTGCTTTTGAAGAAAGTAAAGAACTATCTCCTAAAAATATTTCGGTGCCAATTGAGTCCATTAATACGATTGATAAAAGTATTTTAATTGTGGATGACAATAAAATTAATCAGGTTGTTACTAAGCGAATTCTTCAAAATAAAGGCTATCAATGTGATGTTGCGGAAGATGGTTTGGATGCAATTGACGTGCTAAAAGAAAACACTTACGATTTAATTTTGATGGACATCAATATGCCACGAATTGACGGTATTGAAACAACTAGACGCATTCGAGAAACAGATAAAAAAACGCCAATAATTGCGTTAACTGCTGTAGAAGAAGATCAAGTGCGCGATCGAATTTACGAAGCGGGAATGAACGATTTCATCATCAAACCGTACGATTTGGCAGAATTTCATCAAATCATCCTCAAAAATTTATACGTAAATATTATATAAAGTAGGCACTTCCGTAGATATAAACACTACACAAAATCAATTCACCAATAAAAATACTCAGTCCAAAAACTAACGGATTAATTTTCATCGCGCCAGCTACATAGCAAATGAGATCGGTAGGAACAAAGGGAAAAAATGCCCAAAAAATAATAAACAATGGTCCATACTTTCCTGAAAGTTTTTCTTTAACCAAATTAGTCGCCTTTGTATTCTTATCAAAAATCTTAGCAAAGCCAAGTTTATCAGCAAAATAATAGACAATCATGGAAGAAATTACAATTCCCAACACAGAAATTAGCAATACCAAAAATAGATGATTGGGAAACAAAAAGACACCTGCAAAAATGAGCACAGTGCTAGGCAACATAACAAATCCACGTATAATGTGACAAAGAAAGAAAATTGCCAAGCCATAATTTCCATACGATTCAATCCAAGTAACAATATTTTCTCTTGAAAATGTATCGGGAAACACAATATTGTATAGAATAAAGATAACAATAAGGACAATCCAAAAACGTCTAAAAAACGTGATATAACTTTCTTTCATGAAATGGTGTTTCAAATCTAAATACAAGACGTCAAAGCTACACATTTGTTACTAAGAAGTTGGTTTTAATGTAACAATTTATGAATTAAAAAATGTAACGATTTGAAAATTTGAAAATGTATCAATTCATTTCAAACAAAACTCTAATTTCACAATGAAACCTACTAAAATACTAACAGCGCAGCGTTCTAACAATCGAGTTTCAAATTTTACACGTGATTGGAAATCTCGCTTGAGCCGAGAAGTGATTCTAAGCGGTTCAAAAAGTATCTCCGCAACAGTAATAAAATTCTAAAAGCGCCAAAGCGCGATCTAACAGCGTAGCGATCTAATATCTAATAGCGTAAGCGGTCTAATAACCAAACACCAACTCCATCTTAATATCTCCACGATCATACGGATTGTCAGGTTCAATGGGAATCTCTACAAAGCCATATTTTTCGTAAATGTAAATTGCGTTTTTAAGTTTTCGGTTGGAGTAGAGTACAAGCTTTTCAAATCGCTTTTCTTTAGAAAAATCTAAGGAATATTGTAGCATTTGTTGCCCAATTTTTTGTCCTCTCAGTTTTGGTAAAACTGCCATTTTGCTGAGTTCAAAAACGTTTTCTTTCATTTTAATCAACGCAAAAGTACCAACGATTTCATCATGTAACTTCGCAAAAAAAACATAACCGCCTGTATTGATAATATATTTTTTGGGTTGACTCAACACTTCTTCGTCATGCGGTTCTACATAGAAAAAAGCTTTCAGCCATTCCACATTCAATTCGTAAAAATCTTGGGTGTATTGTTCCTCAAAAGGAATAATTTGTAACGTACTCATACTTATTTGCGCATAAAATCAGTGATCAAATAGCTTAATAACTTTCCAACTACATATAGTTCTTGTGGATTATTAGGATTCGGTGCGGCTTCACACAAATGCAAATAGGCTGCATTTTTCTGTTTTCCAAAAAACGAGGAAAACATGCGTGCTTCGTTCACCGTAAAACCACTTGGCGTCATGGCGCTACTTGGAATATTTTCAATGACATCGCAGTCAATTTCCACACCAAAAGGCGCGTTGTTGATATAGTTTAAGGCTGTGTTTAGCTGAAATGGAAATCCTTGTTCGTGACGAATTTTCATTCCTTCAAAGGTATTATAACGAATGCGATCCGGATAGCTATCTAACGATTTAAAAACTTTTTTAGAGGTGTAATTTTCATGCACACCAAAAATAAAATATTTGTTTAAAAAGTTCTTTTTGAATGCGTAACTAAAACCATTTCCGCTATGTCTTCCTTCCATATTTCGAAAATCGGTATGTGCGTCCAAATTCACGACATTGATGGCTTTACTTTTGCCTAAAGCGGTTCCTTTTATATTTCCGTACGCATTATTATGTCCGCCACCAATAATGATAGGCGTTTTGCCAGCACTTACAATTTGGAAGATTAAAAAAGTGACTTCTTCATCAATTTTGTGCACTAACTCGCTTAATTTTTGATGATAATACGGAGAGGAAGTACTGAATGTTTCTGCTGTTGCGATCAATTCAGAAAAATCTAAATATCCTAAAATTAATAAACGTCTTCCTTTGTTAAAGCCATTATCTTGCGTATTTACGAGCGATTTTAACGCTGCGTTCCAGGCAGTAGTAGCTCCAGCTTTTCCATGATTGGCGCGAATTCCGATATCTTCGGGAATTCCCAATAACACATATTTAGCATCAGATTGTTGTAATTGTGCCACTAAATTTTCGGTTGATGGAAGTATTTCTACTTTTTCACCAAACTTAGTTTCGCCATCGCGTTTGGAAATCAGCGCGTTGAGGTCAGCACGTGTAGACAGTTGTAGCATGGGTTTGTTATCAATTGCGTAATGCTAATGTACGCTTTTAATTGATTTGATGAAATAGTGTGCTTGGAAAAGATGTTTTACTTCACATATTTTTTGCAAGTGCTACTGAGAAATTGCTAGAATGCACTTTTCTCGAATCTTCCATATTTCTTCAAAAGAGTACGAGTGTTGCGTAGTTGAAATCCATTGTTTGAGGAAGTTTTGATGAAAATTAACTTTATAATGAGCAATTTGATGTGGCAAAATTTCTTCTTCTACAAGTACACTTTCTTGAAACGAAGTATTGTTTGTGTTCGCACGTGTAACGTCAAGAATGTTTCCGTTGATTTTGAGATAGGTATGCGCTTCGGGAATGTAATCTAAGTGATATTGGTTTAAAACGTTTCCAACACCTTTGGTATTACTTTCGTTCATTTGATACATACCGATGAAGAGTTGTACGGCTTCTTGCTGACTTTCCACAGCGAGTTGCTTTAAAAACGCGTGTTTTGTGGAACAAGTTCCTTTCTGTTCTGGTATGATCAAGCGATACTCACTACGATCTGAAGTTCTTCCGTACGGTAATTGATTTACGTATGCAATTGCACTTTTGAAGTCAGTAATTTTTTTATCAATCATCAACTTGGACAAGGAACCATTCTGCGGAAGCGGGAAATTGAGCATAATAATTGTTTTTGTAAAGGTAAAGTTATTTTAAAGTATATCTCGACTGCGCTCAATATGACAAAAATAGTTTCGAAAGTATGAGAATCCGCATCAAGTGCGGAATGACAACTAGTCTAAAAGCGAAGCGGTCTAAGAGCAAAGCGCGTCTAAGATTCCTGCCTTCGCAGGAATGACAAACAAGTCTAAATGACTTTTCCATTAATCAACACGTGTTCAATTTTATTGTCGCCAAACGCGTATGGTAACACGTGAAATGATTCAATTTTTTTGGTAATGATCAAATTGGCAGCTTTTCCTTTGGTGATACTTCCGTGTGTTTCGGAAAGTCCCATCGCGTACGCACCATTGATGGTTGCTGCGTTGATGGCTTCTTCAGGCGTCATTTTCATTTTGATACATGCTGTACTTACTACAAAATTCATATTTCCAGATGGCGTGGAACCTGGATTGTAATCGGTTGCCAGCGCGATAGGCAAACCTGCGTCCATCAATTTGCGTGCAGGCGTGTACGGAATGCTTAAAAAGTATGAACAGGAAGGCAAGGCAACAGGCATCGTATTGCTTCCTTGCAAAGCTTCGATATCTTCCTCGTTGAGTTCTTCCAAATGATCCACAGAAAGTGCGTTGTATTTTACGCCCAAAGCAACGCCGCCAAACGCATTGAATTGATTAACGTGAATTTTTGGCGTTAGGTTGTAGTGTTGTGCAGCTTTCAATAAACGTTCTGTATCTTCTAAGGTGAAATATCCTTTTTCGCAGAAAATATCTACGTATTCGGCTAAGTTTTGTTCAGCGACTTTTGGCAACATTTCATTGATGACCAAATCCATATAGCCATCTTGGTTTCCTTTGAAATTTGCAGGAACCGCATGCGCGCCCAAAAAGGTCGTTTTGATTGGAAAATTGTAGACTTCTTTTAATCGTTTTGCCACGCGTAACATTTTGAGTTCGGCTGCTGTAGTGAGTCCGTAACCCGATTTGATTTCAATGGCGCCAGTTCCCATATGCATGACTTCTTCCAAACGTCTGGCAGATTGAGCAAAGAGTTCATCTTCAGAAGTTTCTTGTAGTTTTTTTGCCGAATTTAAAATGCCACCACCACGATTGGCAATTTCTTCATAGCTTAAACCGTTGATTCTATCAACAAACTCCTGCGCTCGGTTTCCTGCGTAGACTAAGTGCGTGTGACTATCGCACCACGTTGGCAACACGATTTTATCCGTACAGTCAAGGATGGTATCTGCGGAAGCGATCTCAATATCAGCCATCAATCCAAAATCACTTATCATATCATCCACAATATAGAGATACGCGTTTTCTAGTATTGGAAGCGTTTTCATGTCAGCTCCAGAAACTTTAGAAACGTTGGTTTCTCTAACTTGTATTAATTGTTTGATGTTGATGAGTAAGGTTGTCATAAGTTGTAATTATTGTATTGCAAAAGTAGAAGCAAAGCAAATAAATCCCTAATTTTAGACTCATAAATTCACAATCATGCAAACTATTGGACTTATTGGTGGCATTACGCCGCAATCGACCATATTATATTATCAAATTTTAAATGACTTGGCTGAAAAGCATCTGGGAACTTCACATTCGGCAAAATGTATGATCAATTCGGTTGATTTTGGAGCGATTCACAAGTTGCAAGCGAACAATCGTTGGGATTTGTTGAACGAATTGATGGCAGAAGCTGGGAAAAACCTAGAAAATGCAGGTGCAAAAATGATCTTGATTTGTGCCAACACGATGCATTTAACCATTGAAGCCGTACGAAAAAATGTGTCAATTCCTGTCATTCATATTGTAGAAGCAACTGCGGAAAAGATTCGAGAAAGAAAGATAAAAACGGTTGCTTTGCTTGGTACGAAATATACGATGGAACTGGATTTTTATAAAGATGTTTTGACGTCGTTTGGTATACAAACTTTGATTCCAAATGCAGAAGAACGTGAAGAAATTCATCGCGTGATTTATGAAGAATTGTCAAAAGGAACGCTGAAAGATACTTCGCGAGAAGCGTATAAAAAAGTGATGGAACGCTTGCAAAAAGAAGGCGCAGAAGGCGTCATTTTAGGCTGTACCGAAATACCACTATTGATCAAGCAAGAAGATAGTGCAATCCCTGTATTTGACACCACAACGATTCACGCTACAAAAGCGATTGAATTGGCGTTCAGTTAGTTGTTATTTTGATTTTTTCAATTAGAAAATAGTTGTTATTTTTATAGAAAATTACATGATAACTGGCATAATTATGTAATATATAAAAGCTCCGAACTTATTGTTTGGAGCTTTTTCGTTGTATAGTTTACACGTTATTTTATTGTCGAATTAGCTTTTTAGTAACTGTTTGATTCCCAATTTGTAATTTCAAAAAATATACGCCTTGTTGTACTTGTTGAATATTGATTTCCTTTGAAGGATTTGTTTGTTGCAGTACTAATTTCCCCGAAACATCATAAATGCGCATACTGGAAATTTCTGCATTGTTTTTTGTGTTAATGTATACAATATCACCATTTGTTGGGTTAGGGTATACTTGAAATGTATTTAGTGTTTCGTCTTCAATATCTAATACAATTAAAAATGAAAAACCTAACAAACTAGGACAATTTCCATCATTGGTATAAATTTCCCAATCATTTATATTGAAGGTTGTAATAGGATGTATAGCAGTTAAGAATTCTTTTTTTATGAATATGTCAGTATTAACCGCTGTTGTACTGTTTCCTAAATTTCCACCAACTACATCATATAAAGTATCATATTTAAACAAGCCTATGACGTCGTTTCCATCAAAATTGGTAATTGTACTATCGTAATCGTTGATAAATGTAGAACATATTGAAATATTAGGATGCGCAATCACAAAGGTTTCATTAGGAGCTATAGTCGCACTAGAAGGAAATGAGTATACAGTATCCCAAGTTCCGCTGCCATCATGACTTATTTTTAGGGAATAGTCTGATAAATCAAAAGAACCTCCAAAGTTCTCATAGGCTATTTCAATGGCTTTATTATCGCCAGCGTAATTCATAAAACCAGAAAAATAGGGTTTTCTCGGAGGGTTTTGGTAAATAACATTGACATTTCCACAGTCTTGGGGAGATAAGGCAGAAGCATTCCCAGCAGCGTCTTTGGCAAGTATTGTAAAACAATAAGTTCCATTGTTAAAACGACCTAAAGATGCATATTGAACTGTATTTGAATTGTCAAATGGTATAATTTCATCTAACGCACCATTTATATAAATTTCGTACGCAGTTACGCCGACATTATCTGTTGAATGATCCCACTGTAGCGTAAAAGAATCTGGTTGGCTTAGTACGCTATAAACAATTTGAAAATTTGCAGGTGTGGTTGGTGCTTCTGTATCTTGTGCTAGTGCAGTATAACTAATGAATATTGCAATGATAAATAGTAGACTTTTTTTCATGGTTGGTTTTAATTTGTATTAAAATTATAAAAAAAAAGTGATGCCATTTCGTAAAATAACATCACTTTTTATAAACCGTCAAAAAGTTTTTACTGTTTGATCAGCTTCTTAGTAATTATTTGATTGTCAATCTGTAATTGTAAAATATACAGTCCTTGTTGTAAACCTTGCACGTTAATTTCGTTAGAAGGATTGTTTTGTGTCAATACTTGTTTTCCTGTAATGTCATACACCTGAACTGCAGTTACTTCTACATTATTTTTTGTGTTAATGTATACAATATCACCATTTGTTGGGTTAGGATATATGGAAAACGCATCAGCTTCAAACGTAGCAATACTTAAGGTTTGCGTGTGCGCACCTAAATTGTCACATGTGTTTGATGCAAATGTATTCCATTCAGAAGCTGTATAAGTCGTATTCGGACTGCTAATACTTGGTTTTCTTACCAAAGTTGTATTGCTTGCATACGTTGTGCCATCACCAAGTGTTCCTAAAATGTCAATCAAAACGTCGTTTTTAAACAATCCAATAGCATCATTTCCGTTGAACCCAGTAATAGCATCGTTTGAATCATCTACAACACCCGTACAAACTGCTAAACCAGTATTTCCAATTACATAAACGTCTCCGTCAGTAATCATAGCGCCCATTGGGAATGTATATGTTGAATTCCATGTAGCACTTCCATTAGTACTAATTTTCAATGTATAGGTGTTCATTGCGTCATTCAAATCAATGGTGCTTCCTGTAAAATTGGCAATTTCCAATGCTTTGTTGAAAGAACTTCCTTCCATATATTCTGAAAAATATAAATTACCGCTAGTTCCGCCTCCGCCACCAGCTAAGGTTGTTCCGTTTACTCCAGTAGATTGTGCAGATGTGTTTCCTTCAGCATCTTTTGCCAATACAGTAAACGTATATGTTGTAGCAGCAGATAAACCTGAAACTGTAGTAGAAGTTCCTGCTACTGTTTGGTCAAACATTCCGTCTACAAAAACATCGTATCCAGTTACGCCAACATTGTCTGTAGAAGCTGTCCAAGAAACATCAATAGTATTTGAAGTTTCATTGCTTACCATTACATTCATGGGTACAGTTGGATCTTCTGTGTCAGTACCAAAAATTCCCCAACGATCTTCCGCAGGAGTTCCTCCCCAAATTTGTGTTGCCAAACGTGGATTGTCAATAAAAGGGTTTCGATTTCCTTGTGCCGTTGCATTGAAAATATCTTCATGATATGTGTTACGTGCATCTTCCAAAGGCGAAACAGGATCTGCAGCATTCCATTCCAATAACAAATCAATCATATTGGCATCAATGCTATTTTGAGTTCCGTTTGCCACTAAATTTGGCGCACATTGATTTCCATAACGAATGTACATATACATTACAATTCGCGCTACATCACCACGCCAATCTGGTCCACCTTGTGAGGAATCACCCGGATACCAAAAAGCACCCACAGTTCCTGAATTTCCAGAACCTGCAGAAAACAATCTGCTTCCGCGTTGCCCATTACGTTGAACATCTGTCGGACGTAAGTTATGCGCATCACTGTATGGAGGTCCGTTAGTGGTATTAGAATCTAAGTCCGGACTTGCCAAAGAGTTTGCAAATGTATGTTCTCGGTTCCAGTCACCAACATTTCCGCCATTTTCATTTTTTCCTCTCGACAGGTCGTTTGTGACGTCGCCGTCTGTTCCGTTTTCCCATCCATAAAGTAACACCACATTATTTGTGTTGTTTGAATCTTCATCTGTAATCATACTCGCATCCCAAATCTCAGAGTAGGATAAGGAGTTGGAGTGTGTGTTGATTACTTTTGTTGCCAAAGCATCACGCAATTGCGTTCCTGTCAGCGTAAGATTTACATCATTATAATACGCTTGTTGTGCGGTAACTGTAAATGATGCAAGTACAGTTAAAAAAAGTAGAATTCTTTTCATTTGTATTAAATAAATATTGAAGTAATTTAGGGTTTTATTTTCGTTCTAGCAATGCCATGTAAAATCCGTCAAATCCAGAGGTATGTGCTAATATCTTTTTATCTTCTACGAGTGTAAAATCTTCATTAGAAGCCAAAAATTTTGCTACTTGCTCTTGATTTTCTGATGGTAGGATAGAACAAGTTGCATAGACCAATTTCCCACCAGATTTTACCATACGCGAGTAGCGTTGTAAAATATCTTGTTGGGTATTTTTAATTTTTTCTAAAAACTCAGGTTGAATTTTCCACTTTGCATCAGGATTTCTACGTAAAACGCCCAATCCAGAGCAAGGGGCATCAATCAATACACGATCGGCTTTGTCATATAATTTTTTGATCACCTTCGTGGAAGTAATCACGCGAGTTTCAATATTGTGTGCACCATTTCGGCGTGCTCTACGCTTTAGTTCGCGCAATTTTCCTTCGTAAATATCTAAAGAAATTACATTTCCTTTATTCTCCGTCAACGCTGCTAAATGCAATGATTTTCCACCAGCACCAGCACATGTATCTACGACTTTCATCCCAGGTTTTACATCTAGGAATTCAGACACTAATTGAGAATTGGCATCCTGTACTTCAAAAAATCCGTTTTTAAAGGCTTCGTTTTTGAAAATATTGGCACGTTCTTTTAAACGTAATGCGGACGGATGTCCTTTAATTTCTTCTGTTTCATGATCAGAAGCAGCTAATAATGCTTTAAGTTTTTCTTTTGTAGTACGTAACGTATTTACACGAAGAATAACATCTGCTTGTTGGTTTAACGCGTGAATTTCTTTCGTCCAAACGTCTTCACCAAGTTCTTCCACACCTAAATCGTCTAACCAATCAGGAATAGATTCTTTTATCTTTCGAATCTTAGAAACTTCATCAAAACGGCCTTTAATTCTACGTGTTGGCGTTCCTGCAAGCTGATTCCAATCAGGCAATTCAATACCGCGTAAGGTTGCCCAAACGGCAAACATTCGCCATAAATTTTCACGAGAATAATTTTCTTTAATATCAGCTATCTCCGCATACAAGCGTTTCCAGCGAACAATTTCATAGGTAGTTTCAGCAACAAACTTACGATCGCGACTTCCCCAACGGGCATCTCTTTTCAGTAACTTTTCAACTACTTTATCGGCATAAGCTCCTTCATTAAATATTAGGTTTAAACCATCAATAACGGAAAAAACCAAATTTCTGTGTAATCGCATGTAATTCAAATTAAAGCGCAAAGGTATTGTTTTATGTTTATATTTTTTAGTT
>CAZHSA010000064.1:0-15194 GCA_964535135.1 uncultured Kordia sp. | reverse complement strand
TTGTGGTTTCAACAATTGAAACACGAACAGGACGTGGAGATGGATATCTTCAAATATATAGTACTGATACTAAAAAGTCTAAACGCTATTTTAATGGATATAAAAGCGCTATTACAGAAGATGAAAAGTTTGTGATCTTTCAACAGAGAGTAAAATACACTACCAAACGTTCAGAGAAAAAAGAAAAGATCAAAGAGGAAGACAGACAAAAAGAAGTACTCTATATTTACAATGTTGCAAACAACTCTCTATACGATTCTATCACACGTGTAAAGTCATTTAAACTACCTAAAAAAAACAGTAACTATCTGGTTTTAGAAAAATATAAAAACAAGAAAGATTCTACCAAAGTAGATAGTTTGCCAGCTTGGAAAAATAATTATGCCATTGTATACGACTTAAAAAGTAAGCAGCACGACACTATTTTTCACATCAAAGATATTGTGGTTCCCGAAAAAGGAAATACATTTTACTATTCTAAAAAAAGTAAGAAACGTAAAAAGAAAGCCAAAGGTGTATATGCTTACAACACATCCATAAAGTCAACAAAAGTAATTGATACATCACGATTCGATTATAAAAAATTAAGTGTTAATAAAGGTGGAAATCAGTTTGCTTTTATTGCGGATAGAGATTCTATTGAAACTGACTCTGTGTCTTTTAAATTGTATTTATATAAAAATGATCAGTTAAAGCTTTTAGTTGATAATGAAGAAAAATATCTAAGCAAAACAGAAACATTAAGCGGAACAAAACAACTTTACTTTTCAGAAAATGGCGAACGTTTATATTTCTATTCCAAAATACAAAGTTTACATCAAAAAGATACGACAC
The DNA here is from genome assembly GCA_964535135.1 of uncultured Kordia sp. Lineage (GTDB taxonomy): Bacteria > Bacteroidota > Bacteroidia > Flavobacteriales > Flavobacteriaceae > Kordia. The sequence continues at coordinate 14,360 of CAZHSA010000064.1, read as the reverse complement.
TTCTTGACGAAGACATTCCAGAAGTAGATGTGTGGAGTTGGAATGACGAGATAACGCAGCCACGACAAAAGGCAAATAGTAGTAGATATAAGGAAGATACGCGACTGTATAGTTACAATGTAGAAAAAGAACGGTATGTAAAACTACAGGATGATATTATTGACGAGATTACACTATTTGGTAAGTATCAAAAAAAATATGTGATAGGAGTCGATTATACTCCATATGCAATGGAAACATGGAAATCACCTATTGGACGCGATTGTTATATAATAAATACTGAAACAGGAAAAAAACGATTGCTGTCAAAAACCATCACTTCTCGGATAAATTTCTCGCCTGATGGAAAATATGGTTTCTATTTTGACAGAAACACTTCCCATTGGATGTCTGTTGATTTAGAAACTCTACAAATACGAAATCTTACTGAAAACCTAAAGGTAGCATTTGAAAATGAAAAAAATGACATTCCATCATCCGCAAGGGCCTACGGTAATGGAGGTTTTGACAAAGAAGGAAATCTACTTTTATATGATCAATATGATATATGGAAAGTAGTACTTGACGGATCAGCAAAGCCCAAAAATATCACCAAAAATGGAAGACGAAAAAAGGTGGTGTATAGAACTGAAAAATTAGATCGTGAAAACTGGTTATTTGCCACATATATAGATAGAGAACTATTACTTTCTGGTTTTAATGAAAAAAATAAAGCCTATGGAGTATATACAATAAGTGATTCAGGAAAGCCTACAGAAAAAATTAAACCTGAAGGTTACAGGCTATTAGATTTTAAAAAGGCATTGGAAAGTGATGTAACTACCTTTACAAAGCAAAATTTTACAACATTTGAAGATACCTATGTTACGACAGATGATTTTAAATCTCACAAAAAAATTACAAAGGTAAATCCGCAACAGCAAGATTTCAAATGGGGAACTGCGGAGCTTATTTCATGGAAGGCGTATGACGGAACAAAACTAGAAGGAATTGTATATAAGCCCGAAGATTTTGATCCTTCCAAGAAGTATCCTATGATTGTATATTTTTATGAAAGAAATTCAGATGGGCTTCATAATCACTACTCGCCAAGACCAAGTGCCTCTACTGTAGATCGCACGTATCTTGTAAGCAACGATTATATAGTATTTGTGCCAGACATCGTTTACAAAACAGGTCAGCCAGGTGATGATGCATATAACTGTATCGTATCTGGCGTGGAAGCCATGGAAAAGAAAGGGTATATTGATAGCAGTCGTATGGCAATACAAGGGCAAAGTTGGGGCGGATATCAAGTAGCGTATTTGGTAACCAAAACCAACAAATTTAAAGCGGCAATGGCGGGCGCTCCAGTAAGTAATATGACGTCTGCGTATGGTGGAATTCGTTGGGGAAGTGGCTACAGCAGAATGTTTCAATATGAAAAAACACAAAGTCGTATTGGTAAAAACCTCTGGGAAGGATTTGATTTATATGTAAAAAATTCGCCTTTATTTCATTTACCAAATGTAGAAACACCATTACTCATTATGCATAATGACAATGATGGAGCAGTTCCGTATTATCAAGGAATAGAACTTTTCATGGGAATGCGACGCTTAAAAAAGCCAGCGTGGTTACTCGTATACAACAACGAAGCGCACAACTTGCGTAAAATGAAAAACAAGCAAGATCTTTCCATCAGAATGATGCAATTTTTTGATCATTACCTAAAAGATGCACCTGCACCTGTATGGATGACCAAAGGTGTACCAAGGGCAGAAAAAGGAATTAATTTTGGCTACGAGCTTGACAAAGGATAAAATATATAAAAGGATTGCTATAACAGTGATCCTTTTTTTATGGTTGAAAAATAGAACCTTATAAAATCAATTCAAATTAAAGTATCTTTGTAGTTCGTTTTAGTTAATAGATAAAAAGATACACTTTATCGAAAGTGATTACAAAAATGAAAATAAAAAGTACAATGATCAAGAACCGTATATTTTCGTACTGTGTTGGTTCGTGATGATTTTTTTGAACTATGGAAAAGTTAACAAAACAACAATTGCATAATCTCGCGATGAACATCGTCGGAAAAGAGTTAGAAGAAAAAGGATTTGAATTCTTAGCGGTAAACAGTAAGCTGAACAAACATCCACAATTTGTGTGTATTGATGAAAACAACAAAAAAAAGTTTGTACTAGTCAAAGCAGTTTCATACCCAGATGACCCAAAAGAATACGATGCCATTTGGATGGAAACCTTCAAACAGCATGTGGAAAAATTTGAAGCAGAACTCTACTTTGCAGGTGTTGGACTTGGAAATGCCGACAATCCACTTGAAGAAGTGGCAAAAGATCAACCATACATACTCGATTATGATGGGTTAATACAAATATTATAAATAGATATGAAAGCAATTACAGTACCCCTATACTTTTGTATAGCTTTTTTACTCACTTCTTGTGTTGAAAAACCAAAGGAAGTTATCATCCACAAAAACCAAGGATTTGCACTTGGTACAACCTATAACATTCAGTACGAAATTCACGACGAAAAAGAAGACTACCAGCAGGATATTGAAAATGTATTTCACGAAGTAAACAAATCAATGTCTGCGTACATTCCAACTTCTGATATCTCTAGAATTAATAGAGGAGAAACAGATGTTGTGATTGATGCTTACTTTCGTGAAGTATATGATTTCTCAAGAGAAGTCTATGAAAAAACAGATGGCTTTTTTGATCCAAGTGTAGGCGCTTTGGTAAACGCTTGGGGATTTGGTCCTGAAAAACCAATCAACAATCTCACAAAACAACAAGTAGACAGCATTATGGCGTTTACAGGCTTTAATAAAGTGCGTATTTCGGAAGAAGGAAAAGTATACAAAGATCATCCATCATTAACGTTTGATTTTAATGCGTTGGGAAAAGGATATGCCATTGACCTTATCGGGAGAATGTTTGATAAAAAAGGAATCAAAAACTACATCATTGAAGTTGGTGGCGAAATCTTAACCAAAGGAAAAAACACCAAAAAAGTAAAAAAATGGACCGTGGCTATTGATAGTCCCGTACAAGAATCTAGCGAGCGTCAATACATGGAATACATTACGCTTGAAAACAGAGCCATGGCAACTTCTGGAAATTACCGCAAATACAGAGTCGATCCTGAAACGGGCGATCATTATGTACACATCTTAAATGCAAAAACGGGGTATCCTATGAAAAACAATGTGTTGAGTGTGTCTGTAGTTGCTGATAACTGTATGAAAGCTGATGCCTATGCTACCGCATTTATGGTGATGCCGTATGAAAAAACTAAAAAGCTGCTCAGTGAGTTAAAAGATGTGGATGCATACGTGGTAAGCAAAGATCAATACGGAAACATTCAAAAGTATACTACAAACGGTTTTCAAAACTTAATCATCACAGAGTTTTAATTTTAATAGAAGAAAGTTCTATCTGCGCGCAACTAAATCTTTTTATTTTGCATATAAGAATAGATTAAAATTAGTTGCTTTTTTATGTGCTAAATGTTATACATTTTACGTTATACGTCATAATGAATAGGTATACACTTAATCAGCCTAAATATGACCAAAATACTATATGGAAAAGCCAAACTATCTGATGCTTTAAGAATATCCGTTTTGTTAAAAACAGTATACATTCAAGCGTATGCTGTGGACGGAATCACATTTGAGTTTGCAAACTTTATCACGAAGCGGTTTTCAACAGCACTCATAGAAAACACAATAAAGAAAAATCCAAATCAACTCATTGTCGCTTATCAAAATGGAAACCCAATTGGAGTTGCTGAAATCATCTATAATAGCACGTGTCCGATCAGAAAAATATCGGTGCCTGAGTTAAGCAAATTATATGTGTTGGAACGATTTTATGGTAAAGGAATTGGCTTTGGACTCATGAAAGAAGCCGAAAAGGAAGTTGTGAAAAGTGGTTTCAAAGAATTTAATTTGGAAGTATACATCAAAAATACGAGAGCCATAAATTTCTACAAAAGGCAAGGATATACTTCTATTGGAAATGTAGATTTTCCAATGGAAGCCAATACGTATGAAAATTTAGTCATGAATAAAGTTTTAAATTAAGCCAAGAAACGGATCGTATACTCACAAATGTTAATTAAGGTTTTTAACTACTAATGGTGCGGTTTTTAATGCTGACAATCACTAAAATAGAAAGTAACTTTAGTGATACATTTAAAAACACATATCATGAAAAAAAAGAGTTTAAAACACAACGGACTTAGTTTAAACAAAAATGTAATCTCTAACTTTTCTACAAAAGAACTTAAAGGAGGAACATTTGGACTTTCAAATTTTGCAGATGCAGATACCAATTGTGGTGCACTTACAGGAACGTGTCAAACCGCATTAGGTTGTCCATACACAAATACATGTCCGCCAACAGAACTATGTATTCCTACCATATCTTGTCAGCCAAACGGAATCTGCTAACAGCGACATAACTAATTAAAAAAACGATCATTGATACATGCAATGATCGTTTTCTTTTAGTTAAAAATCAGAATGTTAAATAAGGTTTTCATGTAAACATAGTGCGGTTGTATCCGCTGAAAAATCGTACAATACCTTGTACTTTTATGGTTTAACCACAAAATAAAAATATCATGAAAAAAAAGAATTTAAAACACAACGGATTAAACCTAAACAAAAAAGTGGTTTCTAATTTAGAATCACAAAATGTTATGGGAGGTGCCACAAATTCCTGCTTGATTTTTGTAGATACAGCTTGCGCACATACGGTAGGATGTAACTATACAAATACGTGTCCGCCAACAAATGGATGTCCAACGAATGGTTGTCCTACAAACGGATGTCCGCCACAAACAAACTTTGATTGTCCATTCATATCACAGTCGTGTCCTGCAAATGGAATTTGCTAAAAAAGCCACAAATAATAACAACCAAAAGCGGTCATGGAAGTAATTCTATGATCGTTTTTTATACATACAAACGGTTTCAAACCACTACATTTTCTTTTTAGAAATCCAAAAAGTACTTTCAGCAGAAAAAGTAGAAATCAGATAAAAAAAATAGTAGCTTTGGTAGTTATAACTAAAAAGCTTGATAAAAAAACTAATTAGCCTCTTTCTATTATTCGCTTTTTGTAGTGTATTTGGACAACATCCGATTTACACACAATTTTCGGAAAAAGACGATCTGCCCGATATTGAATTCTACAATATGATGGAAGATAGTCAAGGATTTATATGGCTTGCCGCCGATAGAGGATTCTACAGATACGACGGAAATCAATTCAAATTATTTACCAACAAAGAAAAAAGAGGGCTCTCTGTCTTTGAACCAAAAGAAGATCACTTAGGACGCGTTTGGTGTTGTAACATTACAGGACAATTCTTTTATGTAGAAAATGATAAACTTGTCACATTTATAGATTTAGGAAAAAAAATTAAATGGCAACTTGGAAGTTTTATCGTAACAGAAAAATATTTGCTGGTATTTACCTCTAAAAATGTCTATAAAATTTCCTTAGAAACAAAAAAAATTGAAAAAAGTGTCCATCTAACCGATTTGTCACTTGGAAATCCATATCAATTTAAAGATAAAATATACATAACTACAGGCAATAGCATTACAATGTTAGATGCCGATCTAAACATGCGAAAGCAAATTACTTCTGAAGCAATTGAATATGATTTAGTAAATAGGACCATAGGAAAAACAACAATTTCTGGCTACAAAGGGCGTACATATATGCAATTTACAGACAGAGACAACGAATCAAACCTATACATATTTGATGTAAATTCTGGACAGTATGATAAAGTAGTACTAGAAAAAGAATTACAAAAAAGTCATATTGTATCTATAAGCTTTTATGAAAATAGAATGTTTCTCTGCACGTACAGCGGACTTTGGCTGTACACTGTAGAACCTGATGGAACAATACGCTACAAAAACAGGTATTTTAAAAATCAATATGCAACCAAAATACTTGTAGATAAAAGTAAAAATTACTGGGTTACTACCTTGCGAAATGGTGTTTTCGTCATTCCAAATATAAACAACTATACCTACGACTTCCCAAGTGGCGTAGAAGATTTTAAATGCCTAGAAAAAATAAACGATGATGTGTTCTTTTACGGAACATCCGATGGGAAAGCCGGATTTTACAACATGAAAACCAACACAATTGATGAAATTCATTTAAAAGACAATACTGCCATAACGGCCGCATCATTCGATACAAAACAGCAGTTGCTGTACATAAGTCAACAAAATACAGCAACCATATATAATTTACAGACAAAAACACACCAAAATAGTTATGTGTTTGTAAACAGTCGCACCATTTCGTACCTAGATTCAAATACATACTTCTTTACTAATTATCGCGGCGCAATGAAGGTAAAAGACGATAAAGAAGTATTGCGTATAGGACGATTGCGTGCATATTTAGGCTTTCATGACAGCATTAGCAAAAACAGTTATGTTTCGTATGTAGACGATTTAATGAAATACGACTCCGAGTTTAACGGAAAAAAAATTCGCTACAAAGACAAAGGAATCAATGCTACGGGAATTACAAGAACGGACAACGGAATTATTTGGGTTTCTACCTTTAAAGATGGTATATACGGTATTAAAAATGATAGCATCATTGCAAATTACACTACAGAAAACGGGCTTGTTTCTAACTTCACACAAAAAATAAAAGGATACAAAAATGAACTTTGGATTGTAACCAACAAAGGAATTCAATTATTGGACATTGAAACAAAAAGCTTCAAAACATTGACAAAAAGTGATGGAATTACTACGTATCTAATTAGCGAAATAGTTCCTTTTAAAAACAATGTAGTCTTTGCAACCAACAAAGGAATATTTTCAATTGATCGCAAAACGGTTTTCAACAGAAGAGCCAAACCCGAAATTTACTTTACAGGCATTCAAATTAATGAAAAAGACACCTTACTACAAGAAACATACGAATTGCCACACTATCAAAACGCAATCAGATTAGGTTTTAACTCCAATGGTTTTCGATCCAAAGAACACATTCGTTACAAAAGTAGATTGCTTGGCTTTAATGATGATTGGATTCCTGTTGATGAAGGAATCGACTTTGTAAAATACAACAGTTTGCCCGTGGGAAACTATACGTTTCAAGTAAAAGCGACGTCTAGCTCTTTAGCGGGCGAATCGGAAGTGACTTCGATCAAAATAGCGATCAAAAGTCCATTTTGGAAACGACCTTGGTTTGTGCTAAGTATGGTGTTGGCTAGTTTGCTCATTGTCATTATTTACTACAGAAATCTTCTCGAAAAACGTGAAAAACAAAAAAATAAAGAGTTAGAAAAACTAGCACAAGAACGCGAATTGGTGTTTCTAAAGCTCGAAAATCTACGCTCGCAGATGAATCCGCATTTTATTTTCAATGCGTTGAATTCGATCCAGGAATACATCATCCTGAACAAAAAAAATCTAGCGAGTGATTATCTAGGGAAATTTGCCGATTTAATTCGTACCTATCTCAATCACAGTAACAAAGGCGTCATTTCTTTGCAGGATGAAATTGATTGTTTAGCAATGTATTTAGAATTAGAAGAATTACGCTTTGAAGACAAACTCAACTATACCATTCAAATAGACAAAGAAGTAGATACGGAAGCAATTTCGATTCCTACAATGCTCATTCAGCCGTATGTTGAAAATGCATTAAAACATGGGTTATTGCACAAAAAAGATAATCGTAAACTTCACATAATACTAGAAGCATCTTCCGAAAATGATACCATTACTTGTGTAATTCAAGACAATGGTGTAGGAAGGGAAAAAGCATTGGCCATTAAGCTCAAAAAAGACAAAATGCACAAATCTTTTGGAACGCAAGCTACACAAGATCGTTTGGATTTACTCAATTACGGAAAAGAAAAACAAATAGGTGTTTCCATTGAAGACTTACTCGATAAAACATCGCAACAACCAACAGGAACAAAGGTGATCATTACCATTCCAATCACAAAAATAAAAAACAACTGATGAAAGTAATAATCATAGATGACGAACGAAAAGCACGGAACTTATTGCAAGTGCTAATCTCTGAAAACTGTCCAAAAATTACGGAAATATTTGAAGCAGAAGACTTGCTTTCGGGCGTGGAACTCATCAAAAAAGAACAACCACAAATTGTATTCTTAGACATTGAAATGCCCGAACATTCAGGTTTGGAAATCATGAACTTTTTAGACAAAGATCAGCTCAACTTTGAAATCATTTTTACCACAGCGTATAGCGAATATGCCATCAAAGCATTTCAGCTTTCTGCCATTGATTACTTGCTAAAACCTGTGCGTGCCACCCAAATACAAGAAGCTGTAGAAAAAGCACTCAAACACATTGGAAAATCACAAATAAATAGCAAACTAGAAGAACTGAAAAAAAGTTTGGCATCTTCCAATTTCAACAAAATCGGATTGCCCTTTTCGGATGGTTTCAAATTTGTAGACTTCAATGAAATCATTTTATTAGAAGCGGACGGAATGTACACAAAAATAACGACGCTCAACGATTCGGAAATCTTGGTCAGTAAACCGCTCAAACATTTTGTGTCGCTACTCGAAAAAATAAAAACCTTCTACAAGCCGCATCGTTCTTATCTTATCAATCTAAAATACATCAAAGAATACATCAAAAAAGATGGCGGCTACATTGTGATGGATAACAACCAAACGGTTTCTATTTCCAAAGACAAAAAAGAAGAATTCTTGGCAATTGTTCAAAACATAGGATAGCTTTTTTGAAAGAAAAAACACCTGTAAACCTTTGATAAATCTGAGAAAGATCATTTCAAAAAAACACCAAAAAACCTTTAGCAATTCAAAACATACTTTCAGAAGATGAAATAACATATATATAAGTAGCGAGATACTTTTGCCTTTGTAAACTATAAACTATAACCATAATGAAGACAAAAGTATGTTCCCTAATTCTCTTTGTGTTGAGTATTTCGCATGCGCAAGTTCCTACCAGCGGACTCACGCATGAATATCTATTTACAAACGGAAGTTACAACACTACAGTAGGTGCAAATAACTTAACACAATCTGGCGGAACAATCACTACCACAACCGATCGTAATGGCGCGCCTGCAAATGCAGTAGCACTCAACAACTCTTTTCTATTTACGCCACAACTTGCTTCTGGTTTTAGAGTTTCGGTAAGTTTTTGGGTAAAAACAAATACCAATGATACTTTTGATCGTGCCATGATAGACTATCACGAACGTGTAGCTAGAATTCCAACAGGTACAGAAACAGGTTTTTTTCTAGCCTTAGATGAAGGAAAAATAGATTTGACCGCAAACTATCAATATGGATATAACTTTATGCAAGTTTCTGAAACGACTTTCTTTACAGGAACACACGGTTTTCGTAGCAATGCTTCTGTTGCAGATAATAACTGGCATCACATTACACTTACCATAGATACTGGCGCTACAGGCGGAAACATCTTCTATCAATACAACTTGTACATTGATGGCGTTTTAGACAATACATTGACAAGAACAAGCACGCCACCGGCGCAAGCAGGTCAAATATACGCGATACTATTTCCTAACGAACGTGTAACAGTAGGAAATAACAAAAACGGAAACCTAATTGCCGATCGTGTATACGGAGATGCTATTGACGATATTCGTTGGTACAACAGAACGCTGAACCTTTCGGAAGTAAACCAACTTTTCAATGATGTTGATAGCTGTATTCCAACACAACTTACAGCAACAAATGTACAATCAAGCACAGTCGATCTATCTTGGACGGCAACACCCGATCAAACCGCTTGGGATGTTTCATACACAACACCAGGCGGAGATCCAAGTACAGGAACAATTGTTTCAAATATAGGCGCAAGTCCATATACGCTTTCAGGTTTGCAACCGACAACGGCGTATGATATCTATGTGCGAAGTACGTGTAATGGAGTATTGTCTGGTTGGTCAAATGTAGCTTCCATCACAACAACAGCAGTACAAGAAAGAATCTATGTAGATGCTGACGCAACAGGTGCTAATGATGGTTCTAGTTGGGCAAATGCATACACAGACGTAACAGATGCACTTTCAGGAACAATGGCTGGAACGGAACGCGCTATATGGATTGCTGACGGAACATATACTCCAAGCACCACAAATGTAGATCCGAGAACAGCAACATTCATGATTCCGACTCTCGTAAAAATATATGGCGGATTCAACGGAACGGAAACAATGTTATCACAACGAAATCCAGCAGTAAACATCACGAAACTTAGCGGAGATGCACTCGGCAATGACAACGGAACAATTACGGTGACTGAAAGTACACGTGCAGATAATTTATATCATGTAGTATCACTAAGAGAAGACATGACAGATGTACTCATTGACGGAGTCACCATTGCAGATGGAAATGCCTCAGGTGGCGGAACATTTACAGGAGCGGTTGCAAACCGTATCAATAACGGAACTGGCGGCGCTGTATATGTGGCGTTGGCAAACAATTTAGACAGAGCAGAAGCTACATTTAATAACTGTGTTTTAGAAAATAACACAGGGCAAAATGGAGCCGTTTTCGGAACATACATACAAAATTCAGGAGCTTCCGTGAGTTACAATATAGACTTTACAAACTCCAAAATACGTTCCAACTATGGAAGTCTAGGATCTGTAGTGCAATATTACGGCTTGAATGGCGGAACTATTTCTGGTAAAATAATAAACTGTCTATTCACAGAGAATACAACGCCTGTTTCACGAAATACAAGTTCCTGTATATGGATTGCCCGTTTAAATGGTGCGGCAAGTGTTGTACAATTAGACATCATCAATTCAACATTTACAAACAATTCAGCGCAAAGTGGACAAGTCATTACTACGACGGGTGCGCCCGAATTGTCAAACATCAACAACAGTATCATTTACGGAAACGGAAGTAATACACCACTTGATTTTAACACAGCGCCATTTCCAGGTGTCAACAACTCTATCGTAGAAGGTGGACAAGAAGGCGGCATCAATCTCGATCCTTTATTTACAAGTGCAACCGATTTTACACTACAACTCACTTCGCCAGGAATTAACGCAGGAAACAACACATTTTTACCTGTAAATATCACCGAAGATATTGACGGAAATCAACGTATTTTTGACACTACTGTAGATTTGGGAGCGTATGAATTTAATGCGAATTGTGGCGAATTCTTCAACGTGCAACTTACGCCAAGTCCAACGGTTGCCACTGAAGCAACACTAACTTGGAATCATCCGTTTGATGCTAATGATACATTTGACTTAGTATATGTGGTTAGCGGAATGCCAATAGGCAACGGAATTGCCATCAATGGAATCTCTGGAAACTCACAAGTACTTACGGGACTAAGCTCTAACTTCTATGACATATATTTACGCGCCAACTGTTCAGGAAACCCAAGTGCTTTTGAGTTGCATACGGTAGGTTTTAAAGTGCCAATTTTTGTAAATGTAAACGCTACAGGCGCCAACAATGGAAGTAATTGGACAAACGCGTATACTTCGCTAGAAACAGCTTTATCAGTCGCAAATAATGACGATGTATTGTGGGTTGCTGGAGGAACGTACAAACCCGCAGGAACAAGTCGTTTAAACTCGTTTAACATCACAAATGATAATTTCACCATCTACGGAGGATTCAACGGGACAGAAACATTACTAGCTGAACGTGATGTTGCAAATAATGAAACCATCCTTTCGGGAGATGTAAATGATGATGACACGGTAAATACGTTTAACGGTGGCGGACGTAATGAAAACTTATATCATGTCGTTGAGGTAACAGGACAAAGTGTTACTATTGACGGACTCGTAATTTCTGGCGGACAAGCGACGGCAACTTCTGGTGACGATCGTTTTGGTGCAGGAATCTACAAAGATATTGGTGTAAATAATTTAGTCATCACAAACACAACATTCCGTAACAACGTTTCGGTTGGTGGTTCTTCTATATTTGCACGTTGTGATAACGGCGAAACAATAAGTGTGTTAAACTGTATATTTCACGACAACTTGGGTACGTATGCCGCAGGATTATATACCATAAATGGGAACAATGACAGCTATGCAGTTATACTAGCAAATAGTTTATTCTATAACAATGTCACAAGAGATTCAGGAACGAATCAAGGGTTTACAGGAAGTTCGGCTTGGTTGCGTGCCAACGGAACAAGTAGTTCGTTAACATCAACGGTAACCAACTGTACATTTGCAGACAATACTGATATTGGAACACGTGCCTCCACAAACAGAGGAACATTCAGCGCCAGTCGCTCTATCAATGGCGGAACACATTCTTTAACGATGTCCAACTCCATATTCTACGGAAACAGAGGCACAAGTAATGTCGTTACGCGCGCCATTACGAACGGACATACAATAGCTGTAACTTCATTAACGGTTAACAATGTGATTGCTGAGAGCACAACGGGTTTATCAGGAACCAATATTACAAGTGCAAATCCTATGTTTGTAGATGATGCCAATGCAGATTATACCTTAGCAGCAGGCTCACCAGCAATTGACGCAGGAAACAACGCCAATGTAATTGGTACTACAGATGTGGCAAACAACAATCGTATAGAAGGAACAACGGTAGACATTGGTGCGTATGAATCTGCGGCTTCACTATCGGTAGCGCCAAGAGTGTTTTTGCAAGGAGCAATGCTAGGTGCGAGTACGAGCATGATGAATGATGATTTAAGGTTAGGAAGCCACTTATCAACCACATCTCCATACGCAGATGGAGCTATATGTGATGCTGCTGTTTTTGCAGTAACAGGAAATGATGCCATTGTCGATTGGATTTGGGTAGAATTAAGAGATGCAACCACAAATACAACAATCATAGCATCGCAATCGGCATTGCTACAACGCGATGGTGATGTGGTTGGTGTCGATGGAATTTCGGCTATAATCTTTAATCAAACAGCGGGAAATTATTTTGTAGTGCTCAAACACAGAAATCATTTAGGCGTCATGACAAACAACACAATGAACTTAAGCGGAACAACGACACTTGTAGATTTTACTGATGCCAACAATCAAATCACGTTTGGAAGCAATGCACAAACAACTTTTGGGTTGCCAAGTGGTTTGGTAGCCATGTGGACAGGAAATGTAAATAATGACGACATTGTACAATATTCTGGAACCACTCCAGATACGCCAAGTATTCTTTCTGAAGTATTAAATGATGCTGGAAACTTTCTTAATTTCCCTACTTTCAGTTTAGTAGGTTACAACATACATGATATAAATATGGATGGAAATACACAATACACAGGAACCACACCTGATACACCTTTCATTCTACAAAATGTATTAGCGCATCCTGGAAATTTCTTAAACTTTAGTACGTACCAAATTCAAGAACAATTACCAGAAAACTAATAGCGAATGACTACAACCATGATAAAAACAGTGTAACACTTTTTGTTAGGGAATGTGTACATAGCACTTCCGTAGAAAGTACACAAAGCACTAAAACGTTTTATCAAGCAATAATTTATAGTTTACATTATTGTTTTAAATCCTGTAAGTTTCAACATTTGCAGGATTTTTCTTGTTTTAGCAGTTCAAAGTTAACTTTCAAAAAGTAACTACCTACTTTCATAGGTTCGCGTCATAGTTTTGTGGTACAAGTAATAAATCGAACGTTTTACATATACGATCAAACCGTTTGATGAATAGCCAACATTCGATCGGATTGAAAAATTGTTTCATTCCGATCGTTTCATCAAATTGACATTTCAGAAACTCAAAGTTACATTTTAGAAAACGGCGAAAGGTAGCTTTCAAAATCACTCTTATATTTACTTCCGAAACAAAAAATAGAAGCTTTTATGAAATTTATGATCATTGTTGTCAGTGTGTTTGCGTCACTTTCGTTTTCACCAAGTACAGAAACGACAGAAACCGTAGTAGAAACCACAAGAGAAATCTACGGAAGTAGTTTTAAACTCATCAATGACACAAAAAACAAAGTTTCCATCTACACAGGAACAGGATATGTAACCTTAAACAAAGGAAGCAAAACAAGTATTTCTTGTAAAGTTGGCAAAACGGTACATTGGGCAAGCAAGGGAAAAAAGGGAGCTATTATTTTCAAAATCACAAGTGACATGTGTGGCGAAACCATCAAGCTTTCCAAAGTAATGGATTCGTAAAAAAAAGGGGATTTTTTTAAAAGTAAAAGTAAAACAACCGACCAAACATCTAGTTTTTAAAAAGAAAGCATGATTACCTTTCTTTTAGGGAAAAAAGATCTCATTGTAATGATGAGGTCTTTTTGTT
>CAZHSA010000063.1:0-15431 GCA_964535135.1 uncultured Kordia sp. | reverse complement strand
GAGGCTAACGCAACTGCAAAAGCATTGTTAGGCTTAGAAATTAAAATTACTGCAAAAACAGGTGCTGGAACAAAATTATTTGGATCAGTAAACAATATCGACTTAGCAGAAGCTTTAAGCAAAGAAGGGCACACAATTGAGAAGAAATTCATCAAAGTGATCGGTGGAAGCGTAAAAAGAACTGGTAAATACGAAGCAAAAGTAAGATTACACAGAAGTGTTGTTGTAGACTTACCTTTTGAAGTAATTGCAGAAGCAAAATAATAACGAATTTCGTTATGTCATGAGCCACTCAAATTTGAGTGGCTTTTTTTATGGAAACAGGTTCATAAATTGTAAATTTGCACACTTTTTTACGCAAGAACATGAAATATTCAAGACTCACAAAAGAACAGTTAGAAGAATTACACCAAGAATTCATCAACTTCTTAGCTACACAATCGATCACCGCAGCAGAATGGGCAAGCTTAAAAACAGAAAAACCCGAAGTTGCCGAACAAGAAATAGATGTATTTAGTGATTTAGTGTGGGAAGGTGTACTGACACAGGCAAAATTTTTAGAAAATATCTCGCCACAACACCTATATTTATTTCACTTGCGTGAAGATGAAATGAAACTAATTGCGGTCAAAATCTTAAATGAAACCATAGACATTACTACAAAAGATGGTTTTCAGTGGTTGCGTAACAACTATACTTCCGAAGAAGTAGAAATATTAACGGCTAACAAAGGCTATTCGGAAGACAGAAATGCTGATAAATTTGCACTTATACAACAGGGTTCAAACATTACCAAAGGACAACTTTTTCAATGGTTTGAAGCGATGCTGGCGTAAACGATAATCTACTAAAAAAATCAAAGGCATCACGAAGATTTTCACAATGCCTTTTCTTATTAAAATACGTTGAATGTTATTTTATTGAAAATAATGATTTAATAAAAGCGATAATTTTTTCAATAAAAGAGAGATTTTCGTCTTCTTTTTCAGAGGTGCTTTCCAAAGCTATTTCTTCATCAGAATGAGACTGTTGGACTTGAATGAACCAATTTGAATTCACCTTATCGCTCACAGTCAAATAAGTATAGGTCGATATTTTTTCATTTATAATAGATAAATAGGGACACAGATATTTGCCAGGAAACTTTTCACTGAATATATACACAGCTTCATTTTCATGGATCGCAGGATCGTTTGGTGTTGGAATTACTTTTTTAACCTTCCAGCGCATATTTTTATCATATGCTTGCGAATACTTGTAATAATAGATTTCATGGGTTGTAATTCCATCCCAAGCACCTAAATGACTGTATTTACCAACTTTTGGTTCTTGTGTTATTAGATAAATAGTATCGCCATCCTGTATGACATTTGAACTATTGGAAGCATCTGAAATTTTTAGCACAACTGGATTTGTACGAACTGTGGGAAGGTATTCTTCTCTGGAGATTTCAAAATGTTCTACTTCTGGACCTACAAAGGCATTTCCTAACTCTAAATTTAGATGAATGTATTGTCCAAATCGAACTTCTTTACCTTTTGTTTGTGGTTGTAAAGCAAACGGCTCTGACCACATTGGACTTGCATGCTGAGGAATAGGGTTGGGAGCTGATTTTCCCCATGAAGGATATTGAAAATATTGCGTAGTTACTGCGTCTGTTGGATGTGATCGTTGTGAAAAATCAATAATAGCAAAACCGTGATTAAAAAACTCATTTTCAACAGCTAACGTTGCGTTGGGATCAGTTGAAAAAGGAACTTCTGGGAATATTTGTTTATAAGGTGTTTCGCTTTCTGGTTCTTCGTATGCACTGGCACCAACCAAACGCCCGATCGGTAATCCAAATAAATTATTTTGATACTTTACTTGATTGTGTTCGTGTCCCCAAAACCATGCAGCTACTTTATTTCCAAAATTTGGGCGGAAAAAATCAACTAAGTTTTTATTAAGGTACGGAATTGAACCATAAGTTCCTGTAAGACCGTTGATTTCGGCATTTCCAGAAAATACTTGGTGATGTGATAATAAAATAGAAGCACCACTAAAATTATCAAGTTTATCTTGATGCCATTCAGGTTCGTTTGGATGTAAAAAAGGACCATCTGTAGGAAAGCGGGCACTTAAAGGACCGCCGTCGCAATATCCAGTATCCATTCCTAAAAATTGCCAACCATTATCTTCGGTACGTAGACAAAAGTAACTGGCTTCTTGTGTAGCGTTGATTCCTTTACTTTTCAATCCAGTGTTTAACTTGGCTACCATTTGGTAATATCCATACGCAAAACTGTAATAATCATGGTTTCCAGGAATGGTAAACACGGGAATTTGCTTGTATTTCGCAAACAATCTTTGGAAAATATCATAAAAATTAGCGTCGCATTCGTCAGGTGTTCCCGCATAATAAATATCTCCAAGATGAATAATTACATCTGGCTGATGATTCTTCAAAATCATTTCCAATAAATATTCACCATCTTGCATGCCAGTTCCCCAATCGCCAATAATAGCGACTTTAGCATCATTCGGAATTTTATAATCGATGACTCCAAAATTGAGTCCTCCATTTTTCGTCCAATCGTTATATTTTTTTACACCATTATATTGTTTTTTAAATTTTAGATACTCTTCCAAACAATATGCCCAGCCACAATCATCAGCATCGCTGTATCGTCTAAATTTCTTACCCCAACGTTCAGCCAGCTCTTCACAAAGTTTATAAGCATCTTTTGAAGCGCTATCAGCATCCGTTGCAGCCTCGGCTTTTTGAAAAAATAAAGAAGAAAAGTAAGCTCCAAATTCATCGTCTGTGGAATTTTCTGTGGGTTCTTGTATAAATGTGTGAGTTTCTATGGAATTATTAGCTTCACATTGAGCGGCTAAGTGACTGGTTCCTGAAACCATGAGATGCTCTTGTACATGCGTTAAATTCAAAGGAGTTTGAACTTTTTGTAATTTTTTAGCGTGTTGCACTGCGTATGCAGCAATCACAGATTGCCACAGAGAGACTTGTTGAATTCTGACCCGTAAAGGTGGAATAGATGTTTGATTCATAAGAAAATAATATAGTTTGGTTGGTCTAATTATTCAATCAAAATACATTTTTTACGTACAAACACAAAATTCAATCGTCAATACCAACAATCTATCGACATGAAGCAGTTTTAAATTTCAATCACAAAAAAATAGACTTATATTTGCGGCACAATACAAGATCATGGCACAAAAACCTAGCATACCAAAGGGAACACGAGATTTTTCTCCTATCGAAGTTGCAAAACGCAACTACATTTTTGACATCATAAAATCAGCTTTTCAAAGCTTTGGATTTCAACCTATTGAAACGCCATCTTTTGAAAAATCGAGTACATTGCTAGGGAAATATGGAGAAGAAGGCGATCGCTTGATTTTTAAAATTTTGAATTCAGGAGATAAAGTCAAAAAAGCAGATCTAAAAGCCTTGGAAGAAGGAAATTTGGCACGTTTTTCAAATTCACTTTCCGAAAAAGCCTTGCGTTACGATTTAACCGTTCCTTTTGCTCGCTATGTAGTGCAACACCAAAATGACATTACTTTTCCGTTTAAACGCTATCAAATTCAACCTGTTTGGCGTGCAGATAGACCACAACACGGACGATTTCAAGAGTTTTTTCAATGTGATGCGGATGTCGTTGGTTCAAAATCGTTATGGCAAGAAGTGGAATTTGTGCAATTATATGATCAAGTCTTTTCGAATTTAGGTTTGAATGGAGTCACGATCAAAATTAACAATCGTAAAATATTATCAGGTTTAGCAGAAGTTATTGGTGCTAAAGATAAGCTGATTGACTTTACAGTTGCCTTAGACAAACTCGATAAGATTGGCGAAGATGGCGTAAAAAACGAAATGATACAAAAAGGCATTTCTGCGGAAGCGATCGAAAAAGTACAGCCATTATTCAGTTTTTCTGGAAATTTAGATGAAAAGCTAGACTTATTAAAAGGATTGTTGGCAACTTCTGAAGAAGGCATGACAGGAATTTCAGAACTCGAATTTGTCTTTGAAGCCATCGCTGTGCTTGGATTAGAAACAGCAGCTTTAGATTTAGACATCACACTCGCAAGAGGATTGAATTATTATACAGGAGCTATCTTTGAAGTAGCTGCGCCAGAAGGCGTAAAAATGGGTTCCATTGGCGGCGGCGGACGTTATGATGACTTAACAGGAATCTTTGGCTTAAAAGATGTTAGCGGTGTGGGAATCTCATTTGGTTTGGATAGAATTTACTTGGTATTAGAAGAACTCAATTTATTTCCAGAAACGGTTTCCGATAAAGTAGATGTATTGTGTGTGAATTTCGGCGAAAAAGAAGCATTGGCATCTTTAAAACTCATCAAAGTATTGCGTGAAGCAGGAAAAAGCGCAGAGTTATTTCCGGACAATAAAAACATGAAAAAGCAGATGAATTATGCGAACAAACGCAACATTCCGTATGTGATTATCATAGGAGGAAACGAACTCGAAAACAATACTTGCATCGTAAAAAACATGAAAAACGGAACACAACTCGAAGTGCCTTTTGATGAAGTGTTGACGGCTTTTTGAAATTATAAATGTTAAATTTTTAATGTTGAATTGAAAAGCATACTTTTTAAGACCTAAAATCCATCGTAAAGCGCGATCTAAAATCTAATAGCGAAGCGGTCTAAAATCTAAAAACCTACAGGTTTCGTTTATACGTCTTACGTCGTTTATGCGTTACAGGTTCAAAATGTTTCCAAAGTTGATGTATTGCTGTGTTTTCAATCAATTCGGGCGTTCTGATGCATTCTTGAATGTTCTTTTCTGTAAATGTGAGGTAATATTCCATAAAAAGAATTGCGGTCAATCCTTTATTTTGATATTCAGGATGTACGCCGATTAGGTAGAACGTAATATTTTCAGGCTTTTTGCGCGCTTTCAACATGTGAAAAATCCCAAAAGGGAACAACTTGCCTTTTGTTTTTTGTAATGCTTTTGCGAACGATGGCATCACAATCGCAAATGCCACTAACTTATCATCTTTATCTACCACAAACTTTATAAATTCAGGATTGATAAATCCGATGTATCTATTTCTAAAATATTCCTTTTGAATGTCATTAATCGGAACAAAAGAAGCTAACGAAGCGTAGGAAGCATTAAACAGATCAAACATTTCATCCACATACGGCATAATGTCTTTTGTCTTTGTAAAATTGAGTTCGCGAAGCTGATATCGTTTTTTGACTAAATTTTGAACGCGCTCAAAAAACTTAGGTTTTACATTTTCGAAAGGAAACTTATTTTCTAAATATTCCTTTTCTTTAACCAATCCGTGATGTATCAAGTGTTTTTCATAATACGGGTGATTGTACCAAGTAATCATGGTGCCAATATGATCAAAACCTTCGGTAAGTACACCCACTTTATCTAAATTTGAAAATCCTACCGGACCTTCCATGTATTCTAAATTGTGTGTGCGACCAATTTCAGCAACTTTATCTAGCAAAGCCTTTGAAACGTCCAAATCATCAATCATATCAAACCAACCAAAGCGCATTTTGGATAGTTTTTGCTCTTTTACTTCAATCCAATTGACAATCGCTGCGATACGACCTACAATTTTCCCATCTTTATACGCTAAGAAAAATTGCGCATCTGCATCTAAAAAAGCAGGATTTTTATCTTTATTAAACGTTTCTAATTCGTCTTTGATAATAGGTGGAACCCAATACGGAGAATTTTTGTAAAGGCTGAACGGAAATTTTACAAATGCTTTTAATTCTTTCTTATGAGTTACTTCTCTAACGTCAATCATTAACTAGGAAATTTGGTTGGTCAGTTGCCTTCAGCACAAGTCTACAAGGCAAGATATAGCGTTTATTTAATATGAAGCAGCATGCTTCGACGTATATACATCTAGATTATCGAGTAAAAAAGATTAGTTGTCAGTACCGTCGTCGTCGTCATTATCATCGTCCTCATTTTCTTCTTCGTCTTTTTTCTTCTTATTCTTTAGTTCTTCACCATTTGGATCTTGTTCATCAATAGGAATCAACTCATCTTCATGCCACATATCAATACGGTAGGAAAGTCCCAAACCTGCAAAAATACGTGTCGGTGTATTCTTTACACCAGCACCAATATAAGCGTCTAACTGAAAATCTTCTCCTAATAAATACGCACCACCAGCTCTAAAAAGCGCATCTGCATACCGATCGCTATCAATACCTTGATGCTCTACAAAAGCAGACCATTTTGGATTGTCAAACGCATGTGTTAAAGTTAAAATATAGCTCAATTCTTTTGAATCGGAAGTAATACGATCGTAGGTTATGTTTGATACAAAAACCCAACGTCCTGCAAAGTGACTTTGTGTAGCAACTGTTACTTTAGGACTTATAGAAGGTTCCGTTACTGGAAAATATGGATTATCTGAAAAGACAAAATTTGCACCAGCATAAATACCAATCGCAGGAATTAAATCTTTCCAACGAAAGGAGTTATTTGCTTTCCAACTATACAAATTAGGTTTTTCTAACTCTGATTTTAAATACGGATCGTAAATCATGTACTTCGCACCAATAGTATGTGTTAAGAAACCATTTCTATTAAATTCAAATGCTGGACTCGTCGTGTTGCTTGTAAATGTATCAAACTGATAGGCACCTTCCCAACTGATTTCTAATTGTTCTTTGAATAACCCATATCGCAACGCAAAATCAAGTCCAAAAGCATCTACTTCCGTATTGAGTTTTTTATGTTCTTGTCGATCAACAGACATGCCGCCTTCAAACTGAAGTACATTTTTACCTACAGAATAAGCGCTGATAGAAGCACCAGGGCGATTGGAATTAATTACATCTGTATACTGCGCAAACGTCGCAGTTGAGAAAAATAAAAAACCTAGAATTGTTAAGAAAGATGTTCGTTTCATATATCTGTAATAAGTTATTTAAAATGTTTAAGAAAATAGGTGTCAAAATAAAGTGCTCACGAATTTAGAAATGGAGTGACGCGTATTTTTCTTAAAATTTTAACAGGTTAAGCCAAAACTACATAAAATTATAGTTTTTTATCTAGTAAAAACGATATTAAATCTGCATAAATTGTATTTTTGAAAAAATATAGGTTTATAGAAATATGTTGATAAATTTATTACGAACATTAGCAGTCATAATTTTAGTAATGTATGCACTCCGCATATTGGGAAGGTTATTTGCGCCTTACATGATTCGCTATGTTGCCAAGAAAGCGGAAAAACGCTTTTCAGAACAGTACAAACAACAAGCCAAACATCAACAGCAGCATCGCACCAAAGAAGGAGAGACTACTATTGATAAAATGCCAAACAGAAAGCCATCTAAAGATGTTGGAGAATATATAGATTTTGAAGAAGTTGACTAATTGAGTCACGAATTACACCAAAAAAATCGTTCCCAAAAGGTTTTAGTATATTGCTTTCCATCCGTACACGCTTAAAAATTACACCAAGTGAATTTAGATATTAAAAAAATTATCCCGCATGTAATAGCAATTTTGCTATTCATAGGAATGTCATTAGCCTATTTTTATCCGGTAGTTCAAGGAAAAAAAATGCAACAACAGGATATCATTCAGTATGCCGGAATGGCTAAAAAACAGAATGATTATCGTGAAAAAACAGGCGAAGAATTGTATTGGACCGATAACGCTTACGGCGGAATGCCAACCTACTTATTAGGAGCACGCTATCCACATTCATACATAAAATCACTAGACAGAACTATCCGATTTTTACCCCGTCCGGCAGATTATCTATTTTTATACTTCTTTAGTATTTATATTCTATTACTCATCATGAAAGTCGATTGGCGATTGTCCATTTTGGGCGCCATTGCCTTTGGTTTTTCCACCTATTTTATCATTATTCTCGGCGTTGGTCACAACGCCAAAGCGCATGCAATCGCCTATTTTCCTTTAGTATTATCTGGAATTTTGCTCGCTTTTCAGCGGAAATATGTTTGGGGATTTTTGCTAACAGCCGTCGCCATGTCCTTGGAAATCATGGCCGCGCATCCGCAGATGACGTATTATTTAATGCTATTGGTAGCCGTTTTAGGACTTGTATATTTTATTGATTTCTACAAGAAAAAAGAATTACCACACTTTTTTAAAGCTACTGGTTTATTAATTGCAGCTGTATTATTGAGTATTGGTGTAAATGGTGCCAGTCTTATGACCACCAAAGAATATGCAGATTGGAGTATTCGTAGTGAAAGCGAACTCACCATAAAACCTGACGGAACTAAAAAAGAACGCAAAGGACTTTCCAAAGAATATATTACCGAATACAGTTACGGAAAAATGGAAACCTTCAACTTGTTGATGCCGCGCTTTATGGGTGGCGGAAATACGGAAGATTTCGGAACAGATTCCAAAGCATATACGTATGCTCTTGAGAAAGGAATACCTCCAGGGCAGGCACGCGAATTTGTAAGGTATCTTCCAAGTTATTGGGGCGATCAGCCAATTATTGCCGCGCCAGCATATGTAGGAGCCGTCATTGTTTTCTTGGCGTTTTTAGGATTATTTTTAGTGAAAAGAAGAGCCAAATGGTGGCTTGTAGGCGGAATTTTATTGTCTTTATTATTGTCTTGGGGGAAAAATCTAGGCTTCCTTACAGACTTTATGATTGATTATTTTCCTTTGTATAGTAAGTTTAGAGCGGTTTCATCCATGCAAGTTATACTAGAGTTGTGTATTCCAATTTTAGGAATTTTAACGTTAGCATATCTATTTAAAAAAGAAACATTAGCGCAACAGCAAAAATCTACAGAGAAGCTTATTTATTATTGTACAGCAGGTTTTGTGGCTGTTATTTTAATTTTGCTTGCTTTTAAATCCTCTTTATTCGATTTCAATGGTGTCAGTGATGATTATTACAGATATCAATATTCTCAAACAATATTAGGAGCCGAATTCATGGAAATAATTAAACAAGATCGCGCTGGTTTTGTGAATAAAGATGGATTTCGTGCTATTATTTTGATTGTATTAACAGCAGGTGTTTTAATTGCATTCTTAAAAAGAAAACTCAAAGAAAATGTGGTTATCTTTCTTATTGCTGCATTATTACTGTTTGATTTGATTTCTATTGCTAGAAGATATGTAAACACGGAAGAATTTGTAAGCAAAGCACAATTTGAATATCCGTACAGAACACTTCAAGTTGACAAACAAATTCTACAAGATAAAGGACATTACCGCGTGTTTGAACCAAGATTACGACTTAACAATTCGCGTACGGCATTTTTCCATAATACACTTGGAGGTTATCACGCTGCAAAACCAAGACAATTTCAAGAATTATACGACTTCTATTTAGATTACGAACGAAAATTTGAGGTTACCGAGCGAAACATCAACATTCTCAATATGATGAATGTCCGTTATATCATTAAAGATTTAGAAGGTGAACAAGATCAGGATGGAGCAGGAGCAATTGCTCTTAAAAACCCGTATCCAAATGGAAATGCTTGGTTTATAAACAAAGTGAATTTTGTAGAAACTGGCGACGATGAAATGTTGTCATTGTACGGACTCGATACTAGAAATGAAGTTGTTTTCCGAAGCAGTCAAGTGGAAGAAGGTGTTATTAATGATACCTACGGAAAAGATTCTTTAGCCAATATCGAATTGGTTAATTACAAACCAAATGATTTAAAATATGTTTCTGAAAATTCAGAAAATGGATTCGCCGTATTTTCAGAAATTCACTATCCGTATGGTTGGAACGCTTATGTTGACGGGAAATTAGTACCACATTATCGTGTAAATTATGTGTTACGCGGTTTAGAAGTTCCCGCAGGAAAACATACAATTGAGTTCAAATTTGAACCTACTATTGTAGAGAAAGGAATTACAATTTCATTGATAAGTTACATCGTATTGTTTTTATTAATTTTAGGTGGAATCTATTATGAGTTCGTGTATAAAAAGAAAGTAGCAAAAGCATAGCATGCATAATTCCCCTCAAATTATGGCTAAAAAAGTTCTTATTGTTACCTATTACTGGCCGCCTGCAGGAGGACCAGGTGTACAGCGATGGTTGAAATTTGTGAAGTACTTGCGCGATTTTGATATTGAACCAGTCGTTTTTATTCCAAAAAATCCAAGTTATCCTATTCTTGACGAAACTTTCTCTGAGGATATTCCCGATGATATTACGATTATAAAGCAGCCTATTTTTGAACCTTATGAATTCGCAAAAATATTCTCAAAAAAGAAAACAAAAAAAATCAGTAAAGGAATCATAGCGAAAGAAAAACAATCGTTTGTAGAAAAGCTTTTGCTGTATATTCGTGGAAACTTTTTTATTCCTGATGCACGAAAATATTGGGTAAAACCTTCCGTGAAGTTCTTGAAAAAGTATGTAAAAGAACATCAGATTGACACACTGATTACAACGGGGCCACCACACAGTTTGCATTTGATCGGACTCCAACTGCGAAAACAATTAGACATCAAATGGTTGGCAGATTTTCGCGATCCTTGGACGACTATTGGCTATCACGAAAAGTTACGATTGACGAAAAAATCGCATGAAAAACATCTTTCCTTAGAATCGGAAGTGTTGCAAAACGCCGATAAAATAGTAACGACAAGTTTTACGACCAAAGAAGAGTTTTCAAAACTTACGCAAAAGCCCATAGAAGTTATTACCAATGGATATGATGTGGAAAAATATGCACCAACTTTGATGGACAAAAAATTTACCTTATCACACATTGGCTCGTTACTTTCAGAACGAAATCCTGTAGTGTTGTGGGAAGTGTTGGCGGAATTGATTCAGTCGCGAGAAGATTTTGCGAAAGATTTTCAATTGCAATTTGCAGGTGTCATTAGTGAGCGTATTCAACGTGCTATTAGCGAAGTTGGTTTGGACGGACATACAACGTATTTTGGCTATGTTTCGCATCAAAGAGTCTTGCAATTGCAACGTGCTTCCCAATTGTTATTAGTCATTGAAATTGATGCTGAGAAAACCAAAGGAATCATCGCTGGAAAGTTGTTTGAATATATGGCAGCAGAACGACCGATTCTTGGACTCGGGCCGAAAGATGCTGATATCGCAAAGATCATTCAGGAGACCAATACAGGAACATATTTTTTATATACTGATAAAGAGAAACTCAAAGCGCAAATTGTAGCGTATTACGAAGCGTTTACCCAGCAAAAATTGCACACTTCACCAATTGGATTGCAGAAATATTCGCGCAAAGCGTTAACAGCGAAATTAGCGCAGGTTTTGCATACATTATAAATAGACTAAAAAAGAAAAAACCTTACTCAATTTTTACATCAAGTAAGGTTTTAAAATTGTTGCGAAACATTATCTTAGTTTCTTTTTCGTGAACTTCTTTGTCTACTATTCGTTGTCTTTTTTTGTGAACGACTTGAACGTTGTGACGCTGAACTTCGGTTAGAAGAACGACTGTTTGATCTTGTAGCTCTAGAAGAATTGCTTCTTCGCTGTGGCGTTGCTTTAGTTCTTCTGTTAGAACTGCTATTGTTTCGTACCGAATTGTTGTTGCGTGTACTTCGCGTACTTCTCATATCTCGCGTTGTTCGCGTATTGCTTCGCGTAGCTCTTGTATTGTTTCGCGTTGAATTGGAACGAACACTATTGCTTCGCGTGTTTCTAGTGTTTTCACGTTCAATTCGGGTATTGCTGTTGTTATTGTTTCCACGAATACCGCCCAACTGTAAGTTATCACGTGTATTTCCGTTTCTTGTCGTAGCACGCGTATTTCCATTTCTTGTGGTAGCACGTGTGTTTCCGTTTCTTGTGGTAGCGCGTGTGTTTCCATTTCTTGTGGTAGCGCGTGTGTTTCCATTTCTTGTGGTAGCACGTGTGTTTCCATTTCGTGTAGTAGCACGCGTATTTCTCGTTGTACGTGTTACAGTTCTTCGTGTGTTGTACACAGCAGCATCATTTCTTCGTGCAACTCTTCTATCATTTCTATAAATACCTCTTCTATTCGTGTTGATTCTAGCAGCACTGTGGTAAATATGTCCAAATCGTGCTCTTGCATATCTAAATCTGAAATTGTTTCTATATGGGCTACAGAAGGTGTAACGAATTGGTGTATAAAATCTTCTATACGGATTTACGCTTACTAGGCAAAAATTTACTTGTGGTCTAAAGAAGATATCATTATAAAATACTGGATATCTGAAACCTCTGTTAAAAGTATTGATAAAACCTCTCGTGTGCGAAAAGCGATCAAAAGAATCGTAGTATAAAAATAATCCACCAACTTGTACCAAGTTTCCGAAGTTGTCATAATTCAAATTGACATTTCCAATTCTAAAAACTCTTCCGTAGTAATCATAAAATATTGGTGTGTTTTCTACTTGAATGATAGCACCATAATCATCATACTGAACAAAAGGATTGTAGTCGAACCCTGAGTTGAAGGTAATTTGTAATCCTGCAACATTTACATTAGCGTTGATGTTTGGGTGAATACGATTGATGAAAAAATCGAACTCTCCATCATTGTATACTGAAAAGGTTACTCCATTTTCAACAAACGTAACTGCGTTGTTACTAAATAAAGAAGTGGTTGTTGTAGTCTCCATCCGTTTTGCTTCGACAGTTTGAGCTGTCAAGAAAAACAATCCTATTAGTGTGATGAGTATTTTTTTCATAACGTGCGATTTTAATATTCATTATTGTATAACCAAACAGCGTGCCAAAAACAGAAAATTGTAAAATAGGAAACACAAACGAGTTTATTAACGCATGTAAAGTATGGTTTTGCCATACTTTTATGTGATAGCAAATCCCTAATTTTAGCCTCAATATAGTAGTGCTGTACTCGTAAAAAATTGCATGAAGAAATTAGTTATAATCGTTTGATATGATAAATTTTGTAGTTTAGTTGGCTCTTTATGTTTAAAAAAATATGAGCATGGCAAAGAAATAATTGGAGCGTTTTCTTTATACTATACAAAATAACCTCGTGAGCCTTAACACAGCACACGAGGTTTTATTTTTTTGAAATGATGAGAAGTTCTTGAAAACTTTCAGAAACATCAATTTATAGGTAAAGAGCTGTAAGCTTATAAAAGTCTCTCAGCATAGTTTATACACAACAAATCCCGCATAAAGCGGGATTTGAATATAGATACATTAATTAACTTCCTTTCTTAATTTTAGTTTGCTCTCCTTTATTTTTGTAATAATATAGGTCTTCATCATTTGCTGGAAAATCGTGTCCATCTTGGAAATCGTCATTTAGATCTACATGTACATTTCCGTTTCCATTAGCATATCCTACAATTGGTACTACTGTTCCAAACTGTCTTACTAGTCTTCCTCTACGATTGTACTTTAATCGTAAACCACCAATTTGTCTTAGTTTTCCATGTCTGTTGTGGTAACGCATGTAAATAGATCCAATTCTTTTTACCCTACCAAAACGGTCATAGTTGATGAATAAGTTTCCAATTCTTCGTACTCTTCCGTTGAAATCATGTTCTACTCTAACACCAATATTTCTGGTGTTGGCACGGTTTCCACGTGTTCGTACTCTTGGTGCACCAAAAGTGGTATTGATTCCACTTCTTCGGTTTCTTCTGTAGTTGACAGGATGTGTGTTAAAATCGAATTCTCCATTTAGGAAAACAAAAAATTCTACACCTCGCTGTACAAACTGAATTGGTTGTGCATAACGATAGCGATTGGTTAACCCGTTTTCGCTTCCGTATGTTTGGTCGCTAATTACATTTGCTTGTGTAGTTGTTACACTCAGTAACAATCCTACGAATAAAAGATAAAAGTTTTTCATATTCTGTACTTTTAGGGTTATGCCTACTCTTTAGCTTTTCGGCGAGCGCTATTTGACTTAAGTAAAACCAATTTCGTGCCAAAAATGTAATAAATTAACAGTCAGTAATTTATATGTGGTTTTTGAATGTATTTTTTTGAGTAAATTCACAAAGAGAAAAAAATAACACTAGAATTTTACATTTTTTTATTGGTATGTATTGTGACGTATAAAGAACTTAATACGATCGTGGAAACATGGGAAGATCCATTATTCAAAAGCAATTTATACTATTTTAGATAATTGTAAATAGATTTTAGCATATTTGTAGTACCGAATAGCTAACCAATACAAATGTCAACCGAAAACAAGCATTGTCCAAATTGTGGATATCAATTAACGCAGTATCATAATTTTTGTCCTAATTGCGGTCAAAAAGTAGGTGATAAGCTCAGTATGCGTGTGCTGTTTCACAATACTGTGATGAATTATTTTTCAGTAGATGCGCGTTTTTTTAGAAGTTTTGTTCCATTGTTAATGCGGCCCGGCTATTTGGCAAAGAAGTTTGTTTCTGGTAAGCGATTGACATATTTGCATCCCGCACAATTTTATTTATTTACTTCGATCGTTTTCTTTTTTATTTTTTCAATTTCTACACGAGCTACACAGCAAGAGGTTGAAAAAACTATTCGGAAGTCTTTTAATAAGGAAAAAAAGATTGCATCAGAAGTAGAAAAGATTACGGATTCCATTCAAAATTTGGGCGAAGAAGTCAAGAAAGATTCAATGGTAGTTGACAAAAGAACTGTTGGACTTGGAACTGGGGAATTACCTAAGGTAGCTGCAACAACTACAGATTCCATCTCACAAAAAAATAAAAAAACAAAAAAGAAAGCGAATGCGAGTATTCAAGGAGAACTTTTTGGATTTCGTTTTAACACAGCGAAATTAGATTCTCTCTACAGAGTAGATGCGCCTATGCGCGAAAAATTAAAAGCTGTTGGATATGATGAAAATGAACACGGTTGGTTTTCAAAATTCACGGCGCGACAAGTTATAAAGTTTAGAGAGAAAAGAGGTGATGGTATTGTGAAAGCTTTTATGGACACCATTCCAATTTCTATGTTTTTCTTGATTCCGATTTTTGCTATTTTGTTGAAATTATTCTATCGTAAACGCGGTCGTTTTGCGCATCATATGGTATTTAGTTTTTACTTTTTTGCCTTTATATTTCTGGCATCAAGTCTTATTATTTTGATAAATTATATTGTAGATATTCCAAATTGGATCGATACGATTTTAATTCTTTCCATGCTGATTTACCTCATGCTCAGTTTGAAGCATTTTTATGAGCAAGGTTATATAAAAACCTTCTTTAAAACAGTATTTTTATCTTCTATTTATTTAATTTTTGTAATACCATTTACCTTCGTCTTGCTTTGGGTAGTGTCGTTTTTCTTGTATTAACTTTGTGAAGTTTTATGTTAAAATAACGTCAGTTCGATATGACTTATTCAATTTATTATGTACAATTAAGTTTAGAAACTCTCTGCTATAAATGACATTTTCAGTGTTTTATTTTCATTTTAGCTCATGTGGTTTCTATTTTATTAAAT
>CAZHSA010000062.1:0-15518 GCA_964535135.1 uncultured Kordia sp. | reverse complement strand
CGCAGTGACGTTTCTAATGGTTTTGAGATGTTAGTAGTGAGTATTGAGAAGTTTCGAAGAAGAATTTAGGTATGATTTTAACAGGCTGCCACGTCGTACACTCCTCGCAGTGACGTTTCTAATGGTTTTGAGATGTTAGTAGTGAGTATTGAGAAGTTTCAAAGAAGAATTTAGGTATGATTTTGACAGACTGCTACGTCGTAAACTTCTTGCAGAGACGTTTCAAAAGCATTTAGAAGTTTCAAAGTACTTCTCGATACATTTTTCTTCATTTCATTCAGAAAAACACTCGAAGTGACGTTTTGTGTAATAATGATACCAAATGAACGAATTTATATGTTGTATTTTATAGTTTAATTGGTATAAATTCAGTATTAAATTAAAAAAGAGAATTCGTGGTAAAAAAAAGAATAAACGGAATATTTCAATATTTTCACTTGCCTTTGTCATAAAAATCAAAGTGAAGTTTGAATACCAACAAATAAACGAATCAATAAAAAACACCAAAGCGAAGCGATACCAATATACTAACAGGCGAAGCCGAATCTAAAGCGACAGCGCGTCTAAGACGAACGCAGCGAGTCATCCACCGCCAACTCATAAATCTCCAAATTGAAATAAGGCAGTGCCGACAATAAATGATCAAAGATATCGCCCATGATGTATTCGTAGTTTTTCCAGACTTTATCTGTGCTGAATGCATAAATTTCTAACGGAATTCCTTGTGGTGTTTGTGCCAGTTGGCGACTCATGATTGTCATGTCTTTATTAATGGCAGGATGTGAATGTAAATACAATTCTACATATTTACGAAACACGCCAATATTTGTCAAATTACGACCGTTAATCAACACGGATTTATCAATATTACGTTCTGTATTGAATTTTTCAATAATTTCCTGTCGTTCTTCAATATATTTTGAAATCAGTTGTATTTTCTTAAATTCTTTAATTTCTTCATTGTTTACGTAATGAATACTTGGTGCTTTGATGATGATAGAACGCTTAATTCTTCGTCCTCCAGAATCGTTCATGCCGCGCCAGTTTTTAAACGAATCAGAAATGAGCGCGTAGGTTGGAATGGTGGTAATAGTTTTATCAAAATTCTGCACTTTTACCGTTGCTAAGTTAATTTCTACCACATCACCATCGGCACCGTATTTTTCCATTGTAATCCAATCGCCAATACGTACAGTATCGTTTACCGCCACTTGAATGCTCGCTACAAAACCAAGAATCGTATCTCTAAAAATCAACAAAATAACCGCTGACAACGCTCCTAAAGTTGTTATAAACGTTACAATGGATTTTCCAGTAATGATGGAGAAACTCAACACAATTCCCACAAACCACACAAAAATCATAAAGACTTGAATGTAGCTGTCAATAGGTTTGTCTTTAAACGAATCTAATGTTTTTAAGAAATCGCGCAAAGAGTTGAGAATATTCCGAATTACTTTAATGATGAGGATGACTAAAAAAATATCAATCGCAATTAAAAAACTGCTTTGAAAATTAGGAAAGTCAACAAACAAATACGGCGTGGTTTGTTCAATAAATAGTACAGGCACTAAATGCGCTATATTTTGCGGTGTATTGTTTTTAACGAGAAAATCGTCAAAATTACTTTTTGTTTTTGGCGCAAAACGATAGGCGAGGGCAATTAGCAAGCGTCGCACCACATAATCTATAATAAACGCCAAAATCCCAACGACAATAATACCCGCCACAAGATTCAAATATAGTGCGGTAGTTTCATTGACACCTTTTGCTACTAAAAAATCATACAGTATGCGAAATAAGTTTTGTACTTCCATAAACAATACCTTTTTGCAAATATACTGTGCAACTTGGAATATGCCTTGTTTAGTTGGATACTTTTACATAACAATATACAGCAATGTTTTTTGGTCGCGATTCGTCACCATTTCCTGTAATTTTAGTTTCAGAAGCCCAAACACTTCCATAGGCGTGTTTGAGCGCATGATCTTTTGCATTGTCTCCTCTAAAAGAACGTCCATGTTTGTAAATTACATTTTGTAATGGATGTTTGTGATTTTTTAGTGCATCTGCTTGATAACTTCCAACTTTTCTGGCCTTATCCGGATCGGTTCCTTGCCCGTTGACATTCATGCTTCGCAAAAAGTTTCCGCGTGCATCGGGTAATTTTGCAATACCATTTGCATCTTTGAAGGTATCTAACAAAAAATCTTGTTCTAACACAGTATGTAAAAGCTGATCTTCCGCAATGGGTTTTCCATCTAACAATACCCAATCGCCTTGCTGCGTTTTCGCAAAAGTATTTGGTGGTAAAATGGAATATTTAATATCGCCAATTTCGTAAAAGTCTTCCATACGATTTTTGGAGAATCCCATGATAAGGACAGTTGTTATGACTGTTAAAAGGACGTGCGTTGGTTTAATTTTCATAAGAGTTGGTTTAGTTAGCAATTTTGATGTACGTATATAATGCAATGTTTTTTGGACGTGTTTCATTACTGATTCTTGGCGTTCCATATCCACCATCAATAGTTCCTGCGGTATTTGATGCAGCTGTACCTGTAACCGTATACCGTTGTCTTGGTGTGTTATTGGTTTGTTTTTTAGAAATCAATTGTGCGATACTGCTACTCCCTACATGTTTGTGTCCTTGAAACGCATCATTTTGATAACTTCCTGCTGTTCTGCTTTTATCAAGATCATCACCTTGTCCGTTGATGTTCATACTTCGGATAAAGCGTCCTTTGGCGTCGGGTAATTTAACAATTCCGTTTGCATCTTTAAATATATCTAAAAGTGATTCCTGTTCAAGTATGGTGTATAATTCTTGGTCTTCTCCAATCGGTTTTCCATCGAGCAAAACCCAAGTTCCTTTTTGTGTTTTTGGAAACACATTTGGAGGAAGAATGGAATATTGGACGTTTCCTATTTGGTAGAAACCTTCCGGTTGGTTTTCAGAAAAACTCATGAGAAGTATGGTGAATATAGCGATAAGTACGATGTGTAATGTTTTAATTTTCATTCTGTTTAGGTTTAATTAGCAATTTTGATATAGGTATATAGTGCGATGTTTTTTGGGCGTGTTTCGTTGCCAGTACGACCATTGATAGCACCTTTGGTTTGAAACGGTGCACGGTTTCCGCCTTGTACATAATCTGGGAAACGAGGTCGATCTATTTGTGAAACAGCAGCTTTGTCAGAAACACCAACTCCCATTTCATGTGTATGCGTTTGAAATATGTCCTTTTGGAAGCTACCTACTTTTCGGGTTTTATTAGGATCGTCGCCTTGTCCGTTGACATTCATACTTCGTATAAAGCGTCCTTTGGCGTCTGGAAGTAGATATGTGTCATTGTTTTTGGTTAACATGTCCAAACGCATTTTTCCTTCTAAAAAATCATACAAGTCAGCTTCTTGTGAAAGTGGTTTTCCATCTAACAATACCCAACGTCCTTTTTGTGTATCATTAAATAGATCGGGTGGAAGTATGGAATATTTTACATCACCAATGTCCATGATGTTGTTTTGTGGTGATTTCAAACTTAACAGTAAAAAAGAAGTTGCAAGCAACAATAATGCGATGCTCAGAATTTTCAAAGTTTTCATTGTATTTGTGTATTTAGTAAGGTTTTAAATTCGGTGTAATTTTGCTCAGAGGCTTTGTCCATAATGTCATATTCAATTATTTTTTCAATGACTTTGGTTTTAGTGGCGTGTAATTCGTCCAGCACTTTTGGATACATCATTTTGTTTTCCATGATGACATCAATGGTTTGGATCGGTAAATAAATTTCTTTTGGTAAGTTTTCGTATCCAGGAATGGTCTTTGTTGTAATTTTTAACATGGTTGAAAATCCTTTTTCTTCGCTTCCTATGACTGCCAATTCATAAAACGAACCGTTTATGTATTGATTGAGTTGTGCAATGGTTCCTTTAGCTTCTGCAAATGACGTTAAATACGAGCTTTGTAATTTTTTTAGCAATACACTGTTTCCAGCCAATTCGTTAAACAAAATATTAGTAGCCACATTGGTTTGTAAGTACAAGTTTTCCGAATTGAGTAAGCGATATATCATCTCGCTTTGCGGCGTTACTGCGGCTGTTGAAACTTCTTGGTAAAATTTACTCATTAGCGGAGCGCCTGAAAGCATATTTTGCTGTGCAATAGCTATTTGACAATCTTTTAATAGGGTACGATACCAAATTTTTAATACTTGATTTCGTGCTTTAAAATAGAGTGTTGGCAATTTTTCAATTTTATCACTTTCAAAAGGATAGTAATTTTTGTTGTGATTTCCGTAGTAGAAATACGGTTCTAACAGATTCAAATAATAATTTAACTGTACCACACTTTTTGGATGCAACAATCGGTTCATATCTGCAATGGTCACATCTGTCATATTATCAATGCCGTTTTCACTTCTTTTTTGCTTTACTTCGTTGTAAATGTTAAAAAAAGTGTTTGTTTGTAAAGGACTAAATTCAATCGTGTTTGAGAAAATCTCTTTTCGTTCGTCCGAATTATAATAAGTATTTAAGAGTGAAAGAATCGGCGTTAAAATTTGTGATTCCCACGTATTATTAGTGTCTACTTTGTTGAAATGAAGAAACGTTCTGGCATCCACACTGCTAATTTCTAAGTTCGATTCTACACATAGCAACACTTTTTTAAGAATAGGGAAGAAGTCGTGTTGATTGCGTAAGTCTTCAATACTTTTGGCTGCGTGTATGCCTTCCCATAATGTTTCATAATCTTTCGCGTCAATCACTTGCTCACAGCTTGAAGTAATGATTTGAATGATATAATCTACTTGATCGGTTAAAATATCAAGTTTATAATCTAATTGATTGAAACGATTGATGGTTTCTTTATGCAATTCAATGTTAAGGTTGTAAAGTTTGACAATTTTTTCATCGAGCGCGACAATTTTTTTGTCAATCTCAACCAATTGATCGCTGATTTGATTCAATTTTCCCATAATGGCTTCAAACTGCGGATCAGCTTCACCACTTTTGCCTGACATGATGCCCAATGCGCCATTAACTGCTTGCAAACCTTGCAACGGATTCCCCGTATAATATGCCATCGTTCCTTGCAAAATAACATCAGTGATTTGGATAGCTTTGTTTACATTTTCAGCATCTTTGGCACTCAATCCCAAATGTACCGCAAGCGTAGTCATTTCTTTAGCATAGCTCATGCCTTTCTGTATTTTTTCTACAGATTGAATATTGGAAAGTCTGCCACGTTCTTTATCTATAATTGCTTTGTTTTTTACAGGATCGTCATCAAACTTTGTCACATTCAAAAGCTTTAATTTTCCGCTGGTATTTGCATTTTCGTACAACACTCCAGAAATGACATCAATTTTATAGGCATTTTGTGTAATAAGTTGTCTGTTTTGGTGTGTGCGTTTTTGCACTTCTACAATATTCTGAGCGTTATTTTTTATATACGTTTTGTTTGCTTTTATCAACGCTGTATTGGTTTTAATTTCTTGTTGCATTTCAGAAATATCCGTATTGACTTTTTCAAATTTATTAGCCACTTCATTTTCAAACTTTTTCAGCGATTCTCCAATTTCCTGTGTCGCTTTCATATTGTCAAGTGCTAATTGGTTTACGGCATTGATATCCTTTTTTAAATCATTCGCGGTCGTTTCAATTTTGGTAGTAACTTCATTTTTTAACGCTGCAATTTTTTCATCACCTTCTTGTTTAGCCGCCGCAATTTCTTGTTTAGTATCGGTAATGGCTTGTTTTATTTTAGCTTCATTCTCTTTCACATATTTCAGTACAAAATCGTCCACTTTTTTTCCTAAAACGACATAATCTTCATTTCTAATGCCACCATTGTGGATAAACTCTTGAAATCCATCTGCTACTTGTGCGTAACTAACTTCTCCGTCTTCATTTTCAAGTTGGGTTTTCGTTAAATAGAGATCAATATTTTTGTCCAAACTCTTTTGTAATTTAGATTTTAACGAAGCTTGTCTGTAGTTTCCAGCTTCATCAATAGCAAAGTCTGCCCACGGATCTAGTCCATCTTTAATCAATCCTGCAACAGGTGTTTTACTAATTAATCCAAAAGCAACATTTTTAATGCTTTTTCCGGTAGTTACATACAATTTGGTTTTGGTAATTTCCCAATCGTGTTTGGCATATTCCTTCTTATTAAGTTCTTGAAATTGGGATAATCCAGTTTTATAAGCTGTAGATTTTTTAAAACAATCGGCACACTTTTCGTAGACATACTTTTTATTAGAAATAGAAATTTCGTCACCAATTTTGGAATCATTCTCAGAAAGCACACATAAAAAAATACTCAATAATGCAATGCTGTTCATTAATTTATAAGACATTTTTATAAGGTATTAGGTTGTTTAATTTTTTAAAAATATATAATTTAATTTATTCGACAATTACCCATATATATGGATTTCGTGTCAATAGCTTTTTAGTTTCAGCTGAATAGCTAATAAAACAGTGATATTTCGCATATATTGAACTTTAAAAAGTTGCATTTAAAAAAATAACCTTAAATTTACATTAACCCATAAACTGATTTAATAGTTGCGAACTCTAATTAATGTATTCCTAGTATTGTTTGTTAGTCTTTCCTATGCACAGGAATTGCCTCCGATTATCAACTATACTCCTAAGGTTTATAATGCAGACAATCAAAATTGGATGATTTCACAATCCGATGATGCATACATGTATGTAGCCAACAATCAAGGTTTATTAGAATATAATGGTGCGCAGTGGAAACTTTACAAGTCTCCGAATGAAACCATTATGCGTTCCGTAAAAGTCATTGGTGATCGTGTGTATACAGGTTGTTATATGAATTTTGGGTATTGGGAACGAAATACCGCAGGAACACTTAAATACACCTCGTTGAGCGATTCGCTAAAGCTGGAAATGAAAGAAGACGAGCAGTTTTGGGAAATTATTCAACTGGATAAATGGGTGCTTTTTCAATCGTTAGATCGAATTTATATTTATCACACCGAAGACAATACGCTTAAAATTATCAATGCAGACGGCATCATCACGAAATTGTACAAGATTCAAGATGAACTGTTTTTTCAAGTGTTGAATAAAGGTTTATACAGCATCGAAAACGGAAATAAAGTGTTGGTAAGCGACAATGCTATTCTTCGCAATAGTAGAATCGTGGGGCTTTTCCCGAAAGGAGAACAAAAAATTATCATTACCCGAAATAGTGGTTGGTTTACTTTTGATAAAGACGGATTAACAGCGTTGCAACTTCCATATCAGATACAAAACAATCAAAAAAGCATATACACAAGCATGCAATTGTCCGACGGTACTTATGTGCTTGGAACCATTGCAAAAGGCATCTTTTTTATTACAGAAAACGGTGAATTGCGCTATCATATTGATCAAAAAAATGGGTTAAGTGATAATACCGCGTTGTCTTTGTTTGAAGATATTGATGGAAATTTATGGACAGGTTTGGACAATGGAATCAATTGTATTAATACCAAAGAGCCGTTTAAATACTATGCTGACAAAACAGGTCGCTTAGGAACCATTTATGCATCTATTATTCATGATGGATATGTGTATTTAGGAACGAATCAAGGATTATTTTATAGATCAGCAAATACAACCTCCGATTTTACCTTTATCGAAGGAACAAAAGGGCAAGTTTGGTGTTTACGCGTGATTGAAGATCAATTGTTTTGCGGACATGACACAGGTACTTTTAGTATCAAACAAGGTACGCAAGAACGCATTGCCAATGCACAAGGAACGTGGGATGTAAAGCAAATTCCAGGAAAAAAAGACAAAATCATTCAAGGAAATTATGACGGATTGTACGTGTTGACAAAGCAGAACGACACTTGGACATTAGATTACAAACTCAAAGGCTTTGATATTTCTTCAAAACATTTTGAATGGGTAAATCCGACAAAAATCTTGATGAATCATGAATATAAAGGTGTATATGAGCTTACGCTAGATGAAAACTATCAAGAAGTCATTGAGTTTACTAAAAATGCGACCATTAAAAAAAGTGCCAATACTAGTCTTGTAGCGTTTGATGGTAATATCTATCAGGCAAATAAAAATGGTATCTTCAAGTATGATGAAGCTTCTGTAAGTTTTCAGAAAGATGCTATTTTAAGTACTATTTTTGAGAATGATTACTACACTTCAGGGAAGTTGGTAGTAGATGATGTTGGGTATTTGTGGGCTTTTACGAATAATTATATCAATTATGTGACGAAAGAAAAGCTTAATGGCGATTTTAAAGTGCAGCGTATTGCCATTCCGCAATCGTTACGAAATGAAATGAAAGGATATGAAAATATTTCACACATTTCAGGGAAAACCTATCTTTTGGGAACTTCCAACGGCTATATTACCATTGATTTAGCTGGAATTGGAAGTAAAGAATACACAATTAAAATTAACAGTGTTACCAACAATACTTTGGCAGGCGAAGTTCGAGAAATACCGCTTCAAGCAGAAGACCAGGAATTTAATGCTAAAGAAAACTTTTTATCATTTATGTACAGCATTCCTGTGTATAATAAATATGAAGTTGCGGAATATTCGTATCAGCTTGAAGGTTTGTATGATGAATGGAGTCTTTGGAGTACACAATCAGAAGTTTCCTTTGAAAACTTGCCGCATGGAAGCTATGAATTTAAAGCCAAGGCGCGCATTAATAACATTGTAACGCCCAACACGGCTTCCTATAAATTTACGATCAATCGTCCTTGGTATTTATCGAATGTTGCGATTGCAGTCTATGTTATTTTTACGATTTTAATTTTTACGGCGATCAATAGTTTTTACAAACGCTACTACAAAAAACAACGCGAACGCTTGTTAGAGAAGAAGACACGTGAGTTGGCCGTTAAAGAATTGGAAGCACAAAAAGAAATCATTCAGCTAAAAAACACACAACTTAACAACGACATTGAGTCTAAAAATCGTGAATTGGCCATTGCGACGATGAACATGATCAAGAAGAATGAAACGCTCAACAGTATCAAACAAGAATTACAAAAGCAGAAAACAGAAACACAAGACGTAAAGCCAGTAATTCGCTTGATTGACAAAAACATCAACAATGCAGAAGATTGGAAATTCTTTGAAGAAGCGTTCAATCATGCCGATAAAGATTTCTTTAAAAAAGTAAAAGAATTGCATCCACAATTAACGGCGAATGACCTTCGTTTGTGCGCTTATTTGCGTTTAAATCTTTCTTCTAAAGAAATAGCGCCATTACTCAACATTTCGGTACGTAGCGTTGAGATAAAGCGCTATCGCTTGCGTAAGAAGATCAGTCTCGCACGCGAAATCAATCTGAATGATTACTTTTTAAATCTTTAATCATTTCCACATAAAAAAGCTACAACATCAAAATGTCATAGCTTGCTTTTAAAAATAATATGTTCAAAAATTAATAATTCCTATTTAGTAATTGTAGTTGGACATTCTGGCTGTGTTTTAGCACCTCCACATCCTTGAACACCAGATCTTCCATATGGAAGTAATCCTCCAGAGATTGCTGGTAATTCATTTAATTTTAGAATAGAAGTTTTGTGTAGGTTTAACCTTTTTACTGATTTTTTCATGGTTTAAAGTTTTTAATTAATAATTACTTTAAAATTACTAAAAAAGAGTTAGAGTAGAGCATTTCTTACCGATACACGACTACATCAGTATTATAAATACCTCAACAATTTAAAATTTTACCACAACATTACCACAACAATAACGTTGTAGTAGCTGTTTTTTCAGGATACAGTCTATTTTTTTTGAAAATCAGCATTGTTGTCAATATCACATGAACAAAGGGTTTTTATTGATGATTGTTAAAAAAAAACGATCAAAAATTAGCATGTATGTTTTTTGTATAGGTGTTTTTTAAGGATTCGTTAACAATAGTAAATACATTGTGACTAATTAAAAAACTACTATATGAACCGTTATGTAATCATCCTTTCATTCCTACTCGTCTCGATATGGAGTTATGGACAAGAGTTTGAGATAAAAGGTACAGTGCTGGAAGATGGCTCGCAAATGCCATTACCAGGAGTCACCGTTTTACTCAAAAACACCACAAATGGAACTTCTACCGATTTTGATGGAAATTTCACCCTAAAAAAAGTCCCAAGCGGAAGTACCATTGTATTTTCTTCTGTTGGATATGCAACACAAGAAATTATTGTTACTTCAAACAAAGAACTAACCGTATTGCTAAAAGAAGATGCAGAAGCATTGGAATCTGTAGTCGTAATTGGATATGGTTCACAACGAAAAGAACTCGTTTCGGGAGCATTTGCTTCGGTTGAAGCGGAAGAAATTGTGGCACGAAACCCAGTACGTGTCGAAGAAGCTTTACAAGGATCTGCTTCGGGAGTACAAGTAAACGCTACATCTGGTTCGCCAGGTGCAGGCTTAAACATTCGTATTCGTGGTATTACGTCCAATGGAAACAATGATCCATTAATTATTGTGGATGGTGTAAATATTGGAAACGACCTGAGTGTGATTGATCCAAATGATATTGAAAAAATTGACGTGATTAAAGATGCCAGTTCTGCTATATATGGTGTGCAAGCATCTAATGGTGTTATCTTAATTACGACAAAAGCTGGTCGCAAAAATTCCAAAACAAGATTCTCATACAATGCTTTCTACAGTGTTCAAGAAACGTCTAATACTTTAGACTTAATGAATGCTACAGAATATGGAGTGTATGTAAATGAAACAGAAATTGCAGACGGAAATGCATTGCCGTATCCTGATCTTTCTATATTGGGAGAAGGAACCGATTGGCAAGATGAATTGTTCACTACAGCGCCATTATTCAGTCACAGTTTAAGTGCTTCTGGAGGTTCAGAAAACATCACGTATGGAGTTAGTGGTAGTTATTTAGGACAAGATGGTATCATTGCTAGTGAAAAATCAAACTTTACACGTTGGACACTTAAAAACAACTTAAGTATCGACCTTACCGAAAAACTAAAGTTAAACACACTATTATTATATACAAACGTAAAAAGAAGAGGAATTCCAGAAGGTGGACGTGGTTCTATTCTATATTATGGAGCCAATGCTTCTCCGTTAACGCCAGTATTTGATGGAACGGACGGAAGCGGTCCTTCAAGAGGTTTCTCTTACATTGGAACAGAGCAAGGAATTGAAATCATCAACCCTTTTGCTGTCATTGACAATACTTACAATGAAACGAAAGTGAATCGTTTTACAGGAAAACTGGAATTACAATACGATATTACAGACGACATTCAAGCAACATCACGTTTCAACTTTAACTATGCAGATCAAATCTCTCGTTTTTACGTTCCGTTACAATACTACGGACCAAACAAAGTGCAAAACACTGTTTTAGTAAACAACAATCAATTTGTATTAGATACCAATGATGATGGTGATAGAGACGTATACAGTTTGGTTGGAGAAAACGTACAAAACTTCTTCGATTACACTTGGGAGAGTTTTATAAACTATCAAAAAACATTTGGAGATCATAACGTAAGTGCGGTATTGGGAACATCATTACAGAGTTTTCAATATGATGGATTCTTCGCAACAGGATTCTTAGTAAATGGTCCTGATGATTGGAGCAATGCATACTTAAGCAATACACAATCATTCATCATTGACGATGACGATACGCCAAACGGCGATCCACAAGACATTCAGCAAACGTTGAGTCCAACCACAGGAATCGGCGAAGATCGCTTGTATTCTATCTTTGGAAGGGTTCAATATGACTATCAAGGTAAATACTTATTCTCAGGAATGGTACGTCGCGATGCTTCTACACGTTTCGGACCGGACAATCGCGTTGGGTACTTCCCATCATTCTCTGGAGGTTGGGTAATCTCAAAAGAAGAATTTTTCAAATCAAGTATCATTGACAACTTAAAACTTAGAGGAAGTTGGGGAATCACAGGTAACGACCGAATTGGTAGTTACCGTTGGTTAGGATTCTTGCAAGGAGCCAATGCAGAAGCTACGTATCCATTTGGAGACACACTCGCTTTCGGAAATGCTATTGGAGCCTTATCAAACTCAAAACTACAGTGGGAAACTACGAAGCAAACCAACATCGGTTTTGATATGAGCTTATTTGATCGTAAATTAGACGTAAGTGTTGATTACTATCGCAAACGTACGGAAGATTTATTATTAGTGCCAGAAGTATCAGCATTACTAGGAACAAGTGCCGGAGGAAGTTCAGCACCAGTAGTCAATGCGGGAATCGTAGAAAACCGAGGGTTGGATTTAAGTATTAACTTTTCTCATGAGTTTACGGAAGACTTCAGCATTCAAGTAGGATACAACCTAACAAGTATCAACAACGAAGCTATTGAAGTAAACAATGCAGCAGGATTTTTACCAGGAGGTTTATTTGACTTGAATCAAACGACTTCACGTTTCCAATCCGGATTGCCAATTGGAGCTTTTTGGGGACTACAAACAGACGGAATCTTCCAGAATCAAGCAGAAATTGATGCACATGCGGTTCAGCCAGATGCACAACCTGGAGACATTCGTTATGTGGATCTTGATGGCGATGGTGTGGTTGAATTTGGAAGTCAAGATGATCAAACCAATATCGGAAATCCAATTCCAGATTTCACCATGGGATTCAACTTGAACCTAAACTATAAAAACTTTGACTTTGGAACGACTTTATATGCTTCTATCGGTAACGACATTGCTAGAAGTTATGAGCGTTTCCTAACATATAGCAACAAACCAACACTCTATTTAGATCGTTGGACAGGTGAAGGAACTTCGAATTCAGTACCAAGAGCGTCTACAAACGCGTCTAACAACCGTTTATTTTCAGACTTCTTCGTAGAAGATGGTTCCTACTTACGTATACAAAACATTCAAATTGGGTATTCATTGCCAGATTCATTATTAGAAAAAATGCATCTAGACAGATTCAGACTGTACTTTGGAGTAAACAATTTACATACGTTCACAAAATATCGTGGTTACAATCCTGATGTCTCAAACTCTGATCCGCTTTCGGCAGGAGTTGACTTAGGACAATATCCATTAGCAAGAACATTTACAACAGGAATCAATGTATCATTCTAAACACATCACTATGTATAATAAGATAACAAAACTAGCAGCAGCACTGCTAATCATTATGAGCATACAATCTTGTGATGATTACTTAGAAATTTTGCCTCCAGGGCAAGAAAACTCGGAAAACTTTTTCAATACGCCAGATAATTATCAGGACGCACTTATTGGTGTGTACGACTTACTATCAACTACGTATTTGAATAATATTCTAGGCGAAATTGCCTCAGATAACAGTCTCTGTGGAGGAGAAAATCCAACAGATGTACTCGATTGGCAACAAATCGACGATATGATTCATACGCCAGATAACGGTGCGTTACGTAACATCTTTCAATGGATGTATGCGGGAATCAGTAGAGCAAATTACATTGTTGAATTTCAAGACAACTTAGACTTTGACGGAAAAGAGCAATTATTGGCAGAAAACTTATTCTTGCGTTCATACTTCTACTTTGAATTGGTAAAATTTTTCGGAGACATACCATTATATACGGATAGAAGAATCTCAATTGATGAAACACA
The DNA here is from genome assembly GCA_964535135.1 of uncultured Kordia sp. GTDB lineage: Bacteria > Bacteroidota > Bacteroidia > Flavobacteriales > Flavobacteriaceae > Kordia. The sequence continues at coordinate 1,874 of CAZHSA010000062.1, read as the reverse complement.
ATCTATTGACAGAACACCAGCCGCAGATGTATATGCGCGTTTAGAAATAGACCTAATGAATGCCATTCCAGATTTACCTTGGACACAAACGCAAGCGGGACGTGCAACCAAAGGAGCTGCTTGGGCATTGCTTGGAAAAATATACTTATACCAAGAAAAATTTACAGAAGCAGCGCAAGCGTTCAATGAAGTGATCAACTCAGGACAATACCAATTAGTACAAGACTTCAACACGATATTCTTAAACAACAACGAAAACAACTCAGAATCTGTATTTGAAATTCAATACTCAGGTACGCAAGAAGGAGCAAGTTTCGGATGTTTTCAATGTGTAGAAGGAAATGTTGCTGTCGGATTCATGGGGCCACGTTTTCAAGGCGGAAACTTTAGTCCGTATGCATCTGGATTTAGTTTCAACATTCCAGTACAAGACGTTGTAAACCTCTATCAAGCAGGTGATACGCGTTTAGCAGCAACTGTATTAGACATCAATGCATTCGTATTAGCACGACCAGACGTAACATTTACAGAAGGTTCAGAGCATACAGGTCTTTTCAACCTAAAATACATTCCGTATGCAAATGACAACGTTATTCAAGATGCCAACATCAATCGTAGTAACAACTACAGAGCCATTCGATATTCAGACGTATTGCTTATGGCAGCAGAAGCAAACCTACGTGCGCCAGCACCAATTGCAAATCCGCAAACATTCTTAGATGCAATTCGCGACAGAGCTTTTGGAGACACAAACAACAGAATCACAGCTACATTAGAAAATGTATTGGCAGAAAGAAGAAGAGAACTAGCGGGTGAAGGACATCGTTTCTTCGATCAAGTTAGAACAGGAGAAACAAGCACTATTCCAGGGTTTACACCAGGGAAAAACGAACTATTCCCAATTCCACGAATTGAAATTGAATTGGCAGGAAATCGTTGGCAACAAAATGCAGGATATTAATCGCTAGAAAAAAGAAAACAATACAATACACAATGAAAGCAATAAAATATGTATTTAGTATATGTCTCATCGCACTGATCGTTTTCAGTTGCGAAGATGACGAGAATTTGGATTTTGTAGAAACGGTAAACGCGCCTACAAACTTATCCTTACTCACAGAAATTACGCAAGACAATACAGGTTTGGTGAAAATCACACCTTTAGGAGAAGGAGTTACTTCCTACAATTTGAATCTTGGAGATGGTTCCGATATGGTAGCAAACATTGCGCCTGGCGCATTTGTAGAGCACACCTACGAAGAAGGAACGTACGATGTAACGCTCACGGCGAAAGCACTAAATGGAGACACAACAACGCTAACGCAGCAAATTGTAGTATCGTTCCAAGCGCCGCAAAACTTAGTGGTGACTATTGAAAACGATCCAGGAGTTTCTAAACAGGTGAATATTACCGCTACGGCAGATTTTGCTATGAGTAACCAAATTGACTTTGGTGACGGAAGCGATGTTGTATCAGGAAATATCGGAGAAACGATCTCATATATTTATGATGAGCCTGGAACCTATACAATAACAGTTGTAGCTATGGGTGGAGCCATTGAAACCACTACGTACACAGAAGATTTTGAAGTAACAGCGATTGTGGCGCCAATTGCATCAGCACCAGCACAACCTGCAAGAGCAGAAAGTGATGTAATTTCGATTTTTAGCAGCGCATACAATGATGTACCAGGAACCAACTATTTCCCAGATTGGGGACAAGGTGGACAAGGAAGTAGCTGGGCAATGTACGACTTAAATGGCGATCAAATATTACAATACATCAACCTAAGCTACCAAGGAATCGCGTTAGCAGACGGAACATCTGTAGACGTTTCAGGAATGGAATTTTTACACTTAGACGTTTGGACAGC
>CAZHSA010000061.1:0-15659 GCA_964535135.1 uncultured Kordia sp. | reverse complement strand
TATCGTTTCAAAGTACTTCTCGATACATTTTTTCTTCATTTTATTTCGAAAAAACACTCGAAGAGACGTTTGGTGATTCTTTAGCAACGATATTTATAAGAACTTGACTTTTACATTTACAATTTATAATTCAACATTTATAATTCAACATTTATAATTTCAAAGTCATTCCCAGTTTCGACGGTCGTCGGACATGTATTCTTTAATTTTTCGTTCTTCCCACTTTTTACTTAATAGAAAGTCAGGACCAAAAATGCCTGCTGCGTGAAATACAATTCCAATTCCCCAGAAAAATGCCGTAGAAAAATGTCCAAATTGCCATAATGTTTCGCCTTTATCCAAGTTGAATGCAATCATTGAAATGATGAAAAGGTTGACGATAACGTACGATGCTAAATGTCCATAAAAGCCTTTAATTTTTTCAACCTTCTTCTTCGCTCGCATGTACGCTTCTTCTTTTTTATAATCGCTATTGTAAGCGTTTGTCGAGCTTCCTGTATCTATGTTTGATGGTAATCTTTCCATGATGTTTTATTTTTTATGTGTGATAATTTTTTGTCGAAACACATACAATTAGTACCAGTTTTGACGCTCTTCATCATCTTCCATATATTCTCTAATTTTACGTTCTTCCCAATGACTGCCAAACACACCATTTTTAACAAAAACGTTGAACGCATGAAACGCTAATCCAATTCCCCATGCTAACCAAACGAAATACGTTCCGAAGTCAAAAAAAGCTTCTTCAAACGTTTCTCCATTATCTAAGTTTCGCATTATTTTTTTTATACTGATGAACAAATTTACACAGATATACACTAACAAGTGCACATAAAAACCTCTAATGTTTTCTACTTTTTTTTGAGCACGCAAATAGCGTTCTCTTCTTTCTTGATCTTTAGTATCCATTAGTTCCATTTTTGACGTTCTTCTTGTTCCATGTATTCTCTAATTTTGCGCTGTTCCCAGTTTCTTCCAAAACGTCCGTCTTCAAAATACACGCTCATCGCATGAAATGCTAATCCAACTCCCCAACCGAACATTGGGAACCAAAACCAATGGAAATCTGGACTGAATCTTAAATTGATGAATACTAAAAACGGAATGACTAAAAAGTATGATAATAGGTTGTAATAAAACTCTTTGAGCTTTTCTACATGCTTTCTAGCTTCTATGTATTTGTCGTCTAATCCACCGTTTTGACTTCTTGGTATAATTTCGTTTCTCATGATTTCTCTTTGTTTTGTTAGCATCGGAATCGCTACTTGGAAATCCGATGTTGTTTTGTTAATATATACTTGACGTTGTGTGAGTAAATCGTATCGTTGTCGGATATTATTTAAACCTACGCCACTACTCTTTTTTACAATTTGTTTTTCTTGAAGATTGTTTTCTATGATTAAATTTCCGCGATCTTCATATATTTTTATATGTAACGGCTTTGAGGGCGTTACCATGTTGTGTTTTACGGCGTTTTCTAATAATAATTGCAGTGATAATGGTACTACTTTACTTTCAGGATTGCTCGCCGCTTCAGGAGCTTCAAAAATGATGCTGTCTTCAAAACGCATTTTTAATAAGCTCATATACGTTTTGGCAAATTTCAATTCTTCATCAACCGTGACTAATTCTTTATTTTTTTGTTCTAACACATACCGATACACTTTGGAAAGTCCCGAAGTGAACTTCTGCGCTTGACGCGGATTTTCATCAATTAAAGAACTGAGCACATTTAAACTATTAAACAGAAAATGCGGATCGAGTTGATTTTTTAAGGCATCAAACTGTGCGGAAGCCGTTCCTGCGATAATTTTTTGCTCAGTAACTTTCTTTTTTTGCAATTCCTTGTAAAAGTATATTGCGTGAAAAAACACGGAGAAAAAAACGGTTATGAGTAACGCCTGCAAATAAAAACTAGCATTTTGACTGTTCATAAAGGCTGCATACGTTTCGCCATTAATACCCACAATATGTGCCAATCGTACTAAAAAGATAGTCCCTATAGTAAGTACAACCGATCCAACAATGCCAATAAACATTCGGTAACGCTGCGTTGATTTTTTCCACACTACACGTTTATTCATGTACTCAAAAAAGTAAGAGTTAGCCAAACTTATCGGAATCGAATACAAACAATACAATCCAAAGTTGATCAGTAATTGTTGATTTATAAGTATTTCTTCTCCTGCCGCATAATCAAAGACCAATTGTATAGCACATAATATAAATCCTATGACAATTCCGATAAAAATAACTTTGTTAAACGCTTTCATGCTTGTGAGTTTTATTGGCTTTTACCAAATATACTAAGGATTTTTGAACGGTCGTTTTAGTTTTTACATTCTTCTACCAATCTTTCAGCGCGAGCTTTTCCCCAATTGGGACTAAAATCGTCTTTTTTCGTTTCTGCATCAAAAAGTGTTTTGGCTCTTTCCAGTTCTTTGCAATATGGTGTGGTATCTTTTCCAAAATAGCGTGCACTGCCTATGTCCCACTCTGTTTTGCTAAGTACAACTCTTGGGTTATTTTTGTCTATTGCATACGCTTTCGCGTAGATTTCACTCACTTTTGGCGCATATTGCATTCCGTACGTGGCTCCGTCATACGCAACCCAAACTGTGTACAACATAGCTTGTAAGATCATAATTTCAGGATTGTTGGGTGAAATGCTTGAAGCATGATCAACTTGTGCTTGTGCTTTTTCTAGTTGTTGTGCTAACTTACTTTTGTCTTTGATGGCAAAACCATTGATAATATTAATTCTAGCGGCATAATACGATGGTAACCATTCGGTTGGACTTGCCGCAGAAATACGCTCAAATAAATTTACGGCTTCTGTACTTTTGTTTTCTTTCCATAATGAAAATGCTTTTTCCATGCCTTTTTCATATTTTGTTTGTGCTATTCCTGTAGCAATACTTCCGAAGAAAACTAAACTTACAATTAATACGACTTTTTTCATTGTGTTGGTTTTTTGATGATTTGATTTTTACTTACTTTTTTAAGCGATTGAAAAAATAAATTCGATGATGATGAATGCGATACTGATCATTTTTTGATTGATTTGATTGTTTTTGATTGATGGTTCAAATATCTAATAAATGGCAGCGTTCCAAAAAAAGAAACTACCGAATTGTAATTTTTAGAGGATGAATTGTCGTTTTGCTGTTTGTTGTCTGTTTTCGGTTGTGTGTTTGGTATTTGTTTACACTGAGCTTGTCCAAGTTTTTATTTGTTACGATAACGTTTACATCCACTTTGAAACTTCTCCATACTAACATCTCAATACTCATTTCTATAAGAACCCAATTTCCCTACAGTTAGGTATTTCACAGCGTTGTGAGTTGATTACTTTTAAAGTACTTAACCGAAACATTTTTCACATGCAGTTTTCATCAATCGCGGCGTATTTTTTGTCTAGTACTCTTTATATACTGCTGACATATAATTTTTTAAAAACCATTATTTGTTGCTTTCAGAAAGAACTTTTTACAGCAAACAGAAACAGCAGAACGTTTCAACAATATGTATTGCTCCTCCTTTTTTTCTGCATGATGATGTATCACATCAAGATAGAAACTACAGAACTTTCAATACTTCCGTGGATTTGGGGATTTTTAGCTGGACATCTTTTTGGTTCACTAAAAAAGCGTTGGATTAACGAGTTGTTAGGTTTGGGATTTCTACTTGCGATTACTATTATTCTATTTTTCAAGCAAACTGAGATGCTTCAACTGTTTACGTCTCGTGAAGTTTCAACGATAGCGACAACAGTGTATCTTTTGTACCTAGTTGTTGGTTTTATATTGGGTGTATTTCTTTGGCCACATACAGCTTCCGCAGGAAAAAATTAGTTTTTGTGAACGCGGTTTTTATATATAAACAGACAGATACAATTAAATAAGAGATTCATCCCGAAAGGAATACTAAAAAGTTCTATTCCCAAAAACAATACAGGAATTAAAAAGATAGAAGGAAATACAAATCCTGCTTTCCGTTCCCATGACTTTGTAAAATCAGGAATCGCAAAATAAATTGTGTATAGAAGTAAACAAGCAATGGACCAGATAGCAAGTGCAAAATACGCGAGTACTATTTCACCTTCTGCTTTTCCTAATCTGAACAAAATAAATGTCCACGGAAGTGCTACATTCATCAAAAATGCTATGATATAAAAGTTGCGAACCAGACGTTTGGCTATTTTTTTATGCATACTGCGTATTGTTATTTTTGACTAAAGGTAATTTATTTAAAAAAACTGTATTTTTAAGGTGTTTATTCAAAATCTACATTATAAAAACTTTAAGCTCTTGAAGAATAGCATACTATCACAGATCAAAAATGTACCCGCAGAAATAAAAGCAGTTTTATTATACAATAGTATTCAAACGTTGGTTGTTTTGTATATTATCTTCTTGTCGTTTCCTTCAAGTTTGTTTTTTGGTATTTTTGTCGTATTAGTTTTAACTTTAAATTACTTTTTAATTATTGGCAAAAAAGCGGCTTGGGTTTTAATGTTGATTTGGCTTATGGCGATCACCTTTAGCTTCAACCTAACCATAGGAAGCGTAGGTTTTTGGTTTGATTTTTACTATGGCTTTCAAACTTCTTTAACCATAGGTAGTGATAACACTTTAGGACCATATATTCGTATTGATTTTTTAGCACTTATATTTTTATTCATCCATATTTCTTCAAGAAAATATTTTAAAAAGAAAACTGTTGTTGATGAAATTGACACGATTTCAGGACAAGATTCTCAAAATAAGTAATAGCAGTAAAAAAACATTTTTGCTTATAAATAGATATACTATTTTTACATACACATTAACTCGATAAGATTATAACCTACAATGAACACACATACTTCTCGCCTATTGCTACTGATCTGTTTGGTACCTTTTATCGCTTTTGGACAACAAAATGATCAAAAAAAATTAAAAGCTGTTATTAGTCCAATGATTCAAAAAGACAAAGCATTGTACCACTATTCAAAGCTTACCACCTTGCCTTTTGAAAATGACTGTTCTCCTGAATTGAACGAAAAAGAACGTGCCGCTTGTGCAGAAAGTCATTTACGAAAAATGATTTTTGAAAATTTAGATCTTTTTAGAGATTTCAAAGGAAGTGCTTATGTTTATTTAACCGTAACTACAGAAGGGGAAATTACAGATATTGCGGCTGTAAATTATCCTAAAATTTATGATCATTCAGATGACTTTATAAATGCAGTTCAAAAAATAAAGGTACGACCTGGAACAGTTGATGGTGTCATTGTAAATACACGCTTATGGACTTCTTTTAGTTTTCCTTCATCTTCTAAAGAATTATTATCGGAATCATTAGCAAAGATGAAATCAGATAAAAATCCTACGTATGAAAAATATGAAGCATTACTTTTTGATGCTGTCCAATATGCCTTTGCGCTTCCCGTATTTGAAGAAGGTAGAGAGTGCAATGCTGCTTTTGACATTGTTCGCTTTTGGATGGATAAAGACACCGAAACTGCAATTCCAATAAATGATAAATTTTATAAAACGCTTACGAAGAATCAGAAGTTCTTATATGTTGCTGCAGTCTTAAAACATCAATTGGAACAGAAAATATATGAAGGCAGGTTGCTTGCTTGTAAACCAATTGAAGGAGAAATATATAAAGAACAAGAAGATGTAAAAGAAGTACAACTAGAAGCTGCTAAAATTCTATTGACCTATATGTCTGACAAGGAAAATAATGTTCCTATGAAGTCAAAAACTAAAAAGTTTTATAAAGCGTTGAAAAAAGGAAAATTGAAAGAAAAACTTTTTGACTAATCCCTTTTTTTATATAAAAAACGCCACAACAAATCTGTCGCAGCGCTTTCAATAATAGTATAATCTAATATGTTATTGCACATAAATAGCCGTTTGTCCGTATTGGAAATGAATTGGCACATGTCCTGGATCTTCTTTAAACATGTATAAGTCTTTTTGTGGCTTTTCAAAAAGCATGATAATGTCTGAACCACCAAATCTGAATTTACCAAACTCACGTCCTTTGACAACTGTGTCGCCTGTTGCAATTAGGTTTTCTTCAGGAACTCCTGCTGGTGGATTGTCTTTTGTATACATCATCACACCTGAAACTTGTGCCATTCCGATAGGAAGAATCGCTACTTTTCCAACTTTTTCGCCGCCATCAACAATGACCAATCCGCGTGCTTGATTGAATTCGTATCCATCTCCGCTTCCATCAGGTGCGTCCCATTGTCCGTCAATCATTTCTACATTCAAATATACTTTTCCTTGAATATCTTTAATCTCCAATACTTTTCCGCCAATTGGTGTATGGAAACGGTGATAATCGTACGGACCTAAGAAATAATGTACAAACGTTCCGCCATAAAAATCTTCTGCGTATTCGCTGTTGTCCAACAGTTCTTTTACTGTTCCGATAGTATGCGTATGTTTTAAACGGTCTTTTGTAATTTTTCCATCTTTGTCTAATACATTTCCTTTATCATCAATCTTATAATCTTCTTTATAAGTACAATCTGCCGGAGCCACTACAGTAGCATTATCATCTGGCGCAGCAATTGGGCGTAATGGCGATATTCCTGTTTTGGCATCCGCCTGATTAAATTCTCTATAGAAAAACTGATTAAACGTTGTCCAAGTAGCAGCATTGTCTTTATATAACGGATAGTTATACATCGCGTTATGCTTGAACGAATACAAACTGTCTTTCGTTAATGAGTCGGTAGTATCTAGAAATTCTCCCCAAGCTACGGCAAACTTTACAAGCCAATCTGCAAATTCTGGAAAACTCTGCATAGACAAATTGGTTTCTGGTACTTTTTGATCAACCAACCAATAGAATTGGCATAACAAATCGTATACTTTTTGGTTGTAACCGTTAGAAGTATCGGTACTTTTCCATGCGTTCGGATAATTTGGATCGTCACTTTCGTCTGGCACCAAACATACGTACATATCTAAATAATCATAATAATTTTCGATGGTAATTGGCCAAGCATTTTCATTAAACACATCATTATACGCATTGTATAAATCTGAATTTAAACTGGTTTCTGCCGAAATTCTCGCCGCAATTAACGAAGCTTCTAAAGCAATTTTCATTGGCGGATTCGCGTCAAGTAGTGTTTTTAATTCTTTAACTACATCGCTGTGGCTGTGAACTGAGGTATTTTTCATTGTAAAAAGGTTTAGTTTTATCTTACTCAAATATAGACGCTATATACTTCATACAGTAGCGTAATACTAACCTAATTTAAAAAGCACGTAGATTTGCGTACTTTTGAAACTACAAAGCTCAACAAATGATTCGCATACAAAAAGCCGTTATTGACGACGTAGAACGTATTGCTGAAATTGGCCGTACAACTTTTTTAGAAACGTATGTGCCCAATACGCCCAAAGAAGCTGTCATTTCTTTTGTGGCAACTGCTTTTGATGTAGCTACGCTTTACGCGGAATTTGACCATGAAAATATTCACTACTTTTTAATTTTTCAGGAAGAAACTCTTGTAGGTTATGCGAAGATTGAACTGAATGCCCAAAACGATACGCTTGAAACACCTCAGCTTACCAAACTCGAACGTTTTTATGTATTAAAAGAATTTCATGGGCAAAAACTAGGCGCAGAACTCTTCAATTATATTGTGAAATTTTCAAAAAAGCAGCAACAAAAAGGAATTTGGTTGTACGTGTTGATCGCGAATGAACGTGCGTTGCGTTTTTACACAAAAAATAACTTTCAAATTGTGGGCGAATATGATTTTAAAATTTCTGAAACGCGTTACAACCCAAATTATGTGATGTATTTGTCATTTTAGTATTATTGTTCAGTTAGAATTTACGCTACTTTTAAGCATGAAAAATGCAGTAAGACTTCTATACTTCATACTTGGCTTGCTATTGTATGCGTGTGAAAATAAATCGCCTGTACAATTCATCCTATTTGATCAAGAATTTACATTTACCTATCAAGATGCCATGACATCTTCGCCAAGTAAATCGCATTACTACGTATTAAACAACATGTTAGTACCAAACGTTCCAAAAGATTGGACAACACCTGTCGATTTTAGAAACGGAACGGTTCATATTCGTATCGAAGTCATAGAAAAACCCCCAGGAAACGCTCCAACCAAATGGACGCTTTGTTATATTCCGAACAAAGGACAAGGAAATATGTATGGCTGTACTTCCACCGATTTGTTTACTACTGAAGGAATTTATGAAAAAGACGTGTCTATGAACGAATTTTGGGAAAACGAAGCTATTATTTGGTCAGAAGGCATCAAACAAATGGATTTAGTGATTAAAGATGATAGCGGCGGACAAGGACATGCACACAAACGTACTGATTTTGAAAAATTCTTTCCAACCAAAGTTCGCATTACTATGATTCAAATAGCAGCAGGAAAAACCTATGATTCTGAGATGATTTCAGAGTAACGATTTTTAATTTTTCAGCTATTGTCTTAGTGCAAGTCTCAAAATTATAGATAGCGTGAGTCTGAGACGCACGCTATCACTTATATACTTAATAGCTACTTCAAAATTCATCATTCTGAATTCTTACAACGTATCCAACTGATTGCTTTTCTTATCATCACTAATCGTCCAAAAGAAACCGATAAAAAAGAATTGATCTTGTGCAGGACGCAAGGTACTTCGCTGAAAAACACCATTCACATCTGGCTGATTCGCGTATTCGTATCCAAACACGTTTCGCACACCTAACGCATTCGATAATGAAAAGTATAAAATTTTCTGATCAGACAATAAATACGCCCAATTCACACTTAAATTGTGATAATCTTTGGTACGTTCGCCTAAGAATGCATTGGTATTCGGATTGGTGTACGGTCTTCCTGTAGAGTATCCATAACTGAATCCAACCTGACTTTTTAAAGAATCTACCCAATATTTTGTAACGAGCGAAAAGTTGTGTCGCGTTGCAAAATTTGGCATTGCTTCTGTTGGGAAATTTTCAAACTTTCGCGACGTATCTAAATACGAATACGAAACCCAATAATCTACATTTTTGATACTCTTATTATCGCGCCACCAAAGATCCAATCCTGACGCATGTCCAAATCCGTCATTCGTAAAATCAGTTCCGAATTGTGGAAATTCGCCTGAAAATGTAATTAAATTGTTGTATTCTTTGTGATACGCTTCCGCGCGAAACGTTTTGCCTTCATGCGAATATTGATAATTTAAAATATAATGTGTCGCATTTTCTGGTCTGAAATTGTTGCTAAATTTTAAAAAGTTGTTCGTTGGATTCTGATAAAACTGTCCAAATGCAAACGAAACTTGGTCTTTTTCAGAAGTTTTATACGCCACAGACAATCGTGGTGAAATAGAAGTATCATCGAGTAACGACGAATGATCTAAGCGAATTCCCGCCTTAGCGGCAAAATTTTTAGAGAAGAAAATATCCGCTTCAGCGAACGCGCCCAATAAATCACTTTTAAAACCGTAATTTGTTTTTGGCACAAACGGATTTTCAAATTCTTCATCGAAATCAGTTGTAAAATACTCTGCTCCAAAATTAAGCTTGAATCTATTGCTAAACTTCTTTTTCAACTTCGCTTTAAAGTGAAATGAGTTTTCTAGACTGTTGATACGATCGTCAATAATCCCAATTTTCGATTGATCGCGCGTGTAACTAAATCCTGTTGCAATTCCCCAATCATCATTCAGCACGCCTTTATACGAAGCATTCATGTATAAATTGTTATTATTTAGCTTGAAGCGAACCAACTCGTCAAAATTTATATTTTCTTGATCAAGTTCAAAATCTGTAATATCAAAAGCTGTATAAAATTTTAACGTTCCGTTTTCAAAATGATGACGAAAAACACTTTCTCCTTGTCCACCTTGAAACGGTTTGATCCAATCGTTACGATCTGGAAACAACGCTAAATACGGTGCCAAATTGATATATGAAGTACTAAAACTCACAGAACCTTTTTCCCACTTTTCGGTATGTCCCAACGCGCCACCAACCGTCATGATGGAAATATCTGTTTTTTCTTGAGTAGGTTCATTAATCGTGTTCAATTCCAACACGCCCGATAACGCTTGTCCGTATTCTGCAGAATAGCCACCTGTGGAAAATGTAATTCCTGTAAACAAAAATGGCGAATAGCGTCCGCGTGCAGGAATGTTGTTTGTGGTATTGCTGTACGGCGTAAATACACGAATGCCATCAATAAAAATCTGCGTTTCTCCGGCGCTTCCTCCACGTACAAATAGACGTCCATCTTCTGCAACTGTACTTGTTCCTGGTAAGGTTTGCAACGCGCCCACAACATCGCCCAATGCACTTGCTGTAGTAACGATATCTAAAGGTTTTAGCGCGGTTACTTTGGCATTTTCGCCTGCTTCAAACGAACCAGCACTTAAAATGACGGCGTTTAATGCATCTACATTTTCGCGAAGTTTTATGGTGATGTTTTGCATTTCAGAAACAGCTAAAGACACTTCTTTCGTCTCAAACGACAAAAAGGAAACGACTAAAATTTGCGTTCCTTTTTCTTCTGTCGTAAAACTAAATTCTCCTTTTTCATTGCTAGAAGCGCCATCATACGTGCCTTTTAAATACACATTAGCGCCAAAAATGGGTTCGTTGGATTCGTCCGTGATGATTCCGGAAACAGTAGTTTGTGCGATGCTAAAATAGCTTACAAAGCAACAGATAAGAATGATTAGTTTTTTCATGAGATGATTGTATTATTTGATTGATGATGGAACAAATCTCCTGTAATTTGAAAAACTTAGAAAATCAGAACTACTGAATTGTCGTAATTTTGGGATGAGTTGTATTTTTTAATAATTGCAGAAAATTTAGAAATATCATACATTTGACTTCTTTTAAAATCGCTTCAACTAGTATTTGCTTATGGATTTAATGGCGTATCTTGCTGCTGCAGTCATTGCAATTTTTATTTACATCAAGTTTTTTAAACCAAAGAAAGATGCAGAAGCGTTTACGGAGAAACTTGGCAATAAGTTTGAATCTATTGATGACCAATTCAACGCAAAGCGAAAACAGAAACAAGAAACAATTGATCGTATTTTAGAAAAAATTAGCCGTGAAGGCGTGGAAAGCTTAACACCCGAAGAGAAAGCGATTTTAGATCAAAACGCAAATTAATGGCTTCTATTTTTGGACACGCGTTAGCAGCATATACCATTGGAAAAGTTGCCAATGTTCCACTAAATCCTGTAAAACTCTCGCTGTTAGTCATTTTCTGTTCAGTCATTCCCGATGCAGACGTAATCATGTTCAATTTTGGGTATTCCTACGAACATCCGTTGGGACATCGCGGATTTTCACACAGTATTGTGTTCGCCTTTTTACTTGCTTTTTTGATTCGAATTATTTTTTACAGAAAGGTGAAATTTTTCTCTAAGTATGGAATTACACTTTTCATCGTTTTTTTACTCGCCACACTTTCGCACAGTTTATTAGATGCTTGTACCAATGGAGGAAAAGGTGTTGGGTTCTTTATTCCTTTTGATACTTCACGTTATTTTTTTCCGTGGCGACCGATTTTGGTTTCCCCTATAGGTGTTGGACGCTTTTTCAGTGAATGGGGAATACGCGTGTTGCAGAGCGAAGCTATTTTTATTGGAATTCCTGCGGTAAGCTTGTTGGTTTTTCAGTATGTATATAAGCGAACCCGAAAAAAGTAAAACTGTTAAAAATGTACTCTTTTTTTCACTAAATTGCATTGCTTTTTTGTAAGCAGTACATTTTATGAAATTTTTTAAAGTTTTTATTGTCATATTCTTACTAAATCTTTCTTTAGACATTTATTTTAATAATGCTGAAGAGCTATATCAATTACGAATTATTTCAAAACCTTTAATTACAATATTGTTGGCTGTTTTTTTCTATATCAATAGTCGCGAAATGCCAGTTAGAAATCGGTTGATTGTTCTTGGAGCATTGATTTCCTTATGTGTTGGTGATGTTTTTTTATTGGAAAGCACCTCATTTTATTCCTTTATTTTCGGACTTGTTCTGTTTTTAGTATCTATATTACTGTACTCACTATATTTCTACAAACAAACACGTTACGACATTGATCGCTTAATTCCGTACTTAGCAGTTTCCTTATTAATATGTCTCTTTTTATTTTACTTTATGTATGAAGGTCTAAATAATATGTTGATTCCTGTGATGATTTATATGGCGACCGTTTTAAATCTGTTAAAACTTAGTTATTTGCGCTATAAAAATGTACCGATTATAAGTTACCGATTGGTATTTGCTGGCGTTTCATGCTTTACTATTGCACAAATTATTATTGGATTGAATCAGTTTCACGAACCAGTTCTTTATAAAGACATTTATATCATGTTGTTTTATGGAGTTTCTCAATTGCTGATTATTCTTGGAATTTTAGCGTTAAAAAGCCCAAAAGAAAAAAAGAAACTATTTTCTTAATGTACGGATGATTGTTTCCGCTTTTTATACGGTCGGATGATTAAGCGCGCTTCACGATCAAAGCGAATGTAATTGTATACCCAATTGATAAACACGACCATTCGGTTTCGAAATCCGATCAAAAAGAATAAGTGCACAAACATCCACACAAACCATGCAAAAACACCTTGAAATTTGAATTTGGGTAAATCAACTACGGCTTTATTTCTTCCAACGGTTGCCATAGAACCTTTGTCATGATAGCTAAAAGGCTTCATTTCTTTCCCTTTGATGCGTCTTACCAAGTTTTTACCCAAATGTTTTCCTTGTTGAATAGCAGGTTGCGCCATCATCGGATGTCCGTACGGATATGCTTCGCTTTGCATAGAAGCAATGTCTCCCAAAGCATATACATTTTCAAAACCTTTTACTTGGTTATATTCATTCACCAGAATACGATTGCCTTTTGTTATGAGTGCTTCGCCATCAACACCTGGAATCGTAGCGCCTTTAACACCTGCAGACCAGATAACCGTTGCCGATTTAAAGTTTACCGTATCATTCGTTTGTACCCAATCGCCATCGTAATTAGTAACGCGTAAATTTTTCCATACATCAACGCCCAATCCTTGCAAATAATCTTCTGCTTTTTCGGACGCTTGTTCGCTCATTGCCGGTAAAATACGATCAGCGCTTTGCACCAAGTTAATTTTCATCTGACGGATGTCTAAATCGGGATAATCTTTCGGAAGAATTCCTTTTTTAATTTCCGCCAAAGCACCTGCCAATTCTACGCCAGTTGGCCCAGCTCCGACAATGACGAAATTCATCAATGCGTTGCGTTCTTCCAAATCGGACGTTAAAATAGCTTGTTCAAAATTTTCAAGAATCAAACTGCGAAGATTCAACGATTGTGGAATCGTTTTCATCACCATGCTATGCTTTTCAATTTCGCTATTGCCAAAAAAATTTGTGGTAGATCCTGTTGCAATCACCAAATGATCATAGCTGAGTTCACCAATATCTGTAGTAATACAATTATTTTCAGTATCAATAGCTTCAACCGTAGCCATTCGGAAGTAAAAATTAGGATAATCTTTAATAATTTTTCGAATAGGATAAGCAATCGAATCTGGTTCCAATCCGCCAGTAGAAACTTGATACAGTAACGGCTGAAACGTATGATAATTATGCTTATCTAGCAACACCGCTTGCATTTCCTGTTTCCCCAACTGTCTTGCCAGCGAAATTCCTGCAAATCCGCCACCAATAATCACTACTCTTTCGTAGCTTGTTCTTGGTATATTCATAAAAAGATTCCTTTTATAGCCTAAAAATACAGCTTTCTTGATTTTTTTTTGAAAAATATGTAACATATTTGTGTTTGAAAATACTCATAGACAAATAACCATCAAAAATTGAGCAACAACCTTGAACATAATTTTGTTACCGAATTAGAACGCCATCAGAATATCGTTCATAAAGTATGTCGTATATATACCTCAAATAAAGATCAGCACAACGATCTTTTTCAGGAGATTACGATACAATTATGGAAAGCATATCCAAAATTTAGAGGCGATTCAAAGTTTAGTACTTGGATGTATCGTGTCGCACTAAACACTGCGATTACGCTGTATCGAAAGTCGAAACGTAGGGTAAAAACACAAGATTATGAAAGTGTCGTTTTTAAAATCTCCTCCGAAGATTATGATGACACAGAAGAAGAACAATTGAAAATAATGTATAAAGCTATCAAGCAATTATCAGATATTGAAAAAGCTTTGATTTTTTTATACTTAGAAGACAAAAATTATAAAGAAATAGCCGGAACAATTGGTATTACCGAAGTAAATGCACGTGTGAAGATGAACCGAATTAAGACCAAATTGAGAAAGATTTTAAATCCATAACAACATGGAAGAATTAGATTTATTAAAAAAAGATTGGAAAAAGCAAGAGGCTAAGCAGCCAAAGCTATCCTACAATGATATTGATAAAATGATGTTGAAGAAATCCTCTTCACTTGTAAAGTGGGTTTTTTACGTCAGTTTGTTAGAACTAGGCTTCGGAATTGCCGTTGTGCTTCTCGCCTTATTAATACAACCCGATTTATTGAATGATTCAAGCATGCCTTCGTGGCTCAATTGGTTCTTTTATGCTTCTTCGGCAGTTGTATTTTATTTTATTTATAAGTTTTTTATCAATTATAAAAAGATCTCTACCACGAGTTCTATTAAAGATTTGATGCAAAATATTATGACCACACGCCGAACTGTAAAACATTACGTAATGTATAGTTTGAGCGTTATTGCGTTTACTGTTTGTATTGCCATTCCAACAGGATTTATTGAAGGAAAAGGTGGCATGGAAGATTTTACAGCAGAAGCAACACTTTCAGAGTATTTAATGCTTGCTATAGGAACGATTATTGCGGCATGTTTGGTAGTAGCACTATTTTATGGAGTATATTACTTGTTGTACGGACTACTCACCAAGAAGCTGAAAAAGAATTATAAAGAATTGAAACAATTAAAATCATAAACAATCATACCATCTAAAAACATCTTCATCATGAAAAATATCTTTTTATTAATCGCTGCTGTCATGTTTACTGTATCAGTTAGTGCTCATGAACAAACCAAAAGTTTCCAGCAACAGTTTGGAACATCGTTAGTACAACCTACAAATGCACAAACGCCTTTGTATACTGTAAATAATGGTGGAATTATACGATTTATTTACAATATATTTTATAAAGTTGGACAAGCATTTTCTGATGGAGAAGAAACGACAACAACTACTGAAACTGATCAATAATTGATTAACTATATTGAATTAAAAAGCCCGTCTAAAAATTTTAGACAGGCTTTTTAATGTTTGTTTACAGGAATTAATATTCCCATTTACGCTTTTCGTTGAGTTTTTCCATCGCTTCAATTTCTTCTTGTGGTATTACCTTTAAGAATGATGGATGCTGCTCAATTGCATATTCTATTTTTTCTATAATTTCGGGTACAGTTGCGTTGTCATAATCAATTTCCAACGGCTCTTTGATTTCCATAGATTGTAATATTCCCTTCTTTTTGATCCGCAATCCTTTTCGATCAAAAGAGCGTCTAAATCCGTCAATTACAATTGGAACCACAATTGGTTTGTAACGCTTTATAATATGTGCCGTTCCTTTTCTAATAGGTTTAAACGGGGTT